>WFTS01000016.1 GCA_015485385.1 Kordiimonadales bacterium
GGCCTGTTTGATAAAAACCTGCGAATTTGGTCGGCTGGTTGCTCAAAAGGGATGGAACCCTATTCCATTGCGATGACAGTGAAGGCGTCCCTGCCGAGAGGCGAGGGCTGGTATACACGCATCCTAGCCACCGATATTGACACCAATATGCTGGATATTGGACGGGAAGGTGTTTACCGAGCCAAAGAGTGTGCAGGCATTCCAAAACCGCTGGAAAAGCGTTTTGTCAAACATGAAGGCGACGATATGCACATGAGCCAGGAACTGAAAGATATGATCCACTTTAAGTATCTGAACTTCATGGATGATTGGCCGATCAAAACTAAGTTTGACGCAATTTTTTGCCGAAACGTGATGATTTATTTTGACCATCCTACGCAGGAGAAATTGATCAACCGGTTTGTGGACCTTTTGGAAGATCACGGCGTTCTTTACGTTGGTCATGCAGAAGCTCTTGTCGCGAACCATCCACAGTTGGTCTCTGTTGGGCGGTCCAGCTTCCGCATTAAAAATGATTTGAAAGTGGATGCGTAAATGATGGCCACCAGACAACAAGAGCGTCGCGTTCAGACCCGAAATTCTTCCGAGGTTCGGCGGTATTTTGACAGCAAATACAAGCATATGGTCGTCAAGCTTTTGCCGGGGGAACATTATGTTAGCGGCGAGCCAAGCGAGATGATCGTCACGGTTCTTGGTAGCTGTGTGGCGGCTTGTATCCGGGATCCAGAAACCGGTATCGGCGGCATGAACCATTTTATGCTGCCCGAGGGAAAGCCCGGCGATTGGAAGGTTTCAAATTCCATCATGCGCTACGGCAATCATGCAATGGAAGTCTTGGTGAATGAAATCATCCATTTTGGATGCCCGCGCGAACGCCTTGAGATCAAATTATTCGGCGGGGGAAATGTGATAGGGGCCAGCGGAAATGTCGGGCACCGAAACGCAGATTTTGTCGAAGATTATTTGAAAAATGAGGGCTTTGTAGCTGTCGCCAAGGATTTGCGCGGGGATTGTGCCCGGCGAATTCATTATTATCCCGCGACAGGAAAAGTAGACCGTTTGTTGATGCGGCGTGCCTCAGATAGGCAAGTATTTAATAAAGAAAGCAGTTATCAAAGAAATATCAAAGCCGAAGATTCCGCCGGTGAGATTGAACTTTTTGATTGATTGGCTTGGGAAGGGATTGGCGGATGATAAAAGTTTTAATCGTTGATGATAGCGCTCTTGTGCGCAACATACTTGTCAATGTTCTGGATGGGGATCCGGAAATTGAAGTCGTGGGCACAGCAGAGCATCCGCTAGAAGCCCGTCAAATGATCAAGGATTTGCAGCCCGATGTTTTGACGCTTGATATTGAGATGCCCGAAATGGATGGGCTGAGTTTTCTAGAAAAAATCATGGCCTTGCGTCCGATGCCTGTTGTGATGATCTCGTCGCTTACCCAGCGCGGCACGGCGCAATCTTTGCGGGCGCTAGAGCTGGGCGTTTGTGATATTGTTGGCAAGCCAAACTATGATTTGCAAACCAATTTCACTGCCATGAAGCAGGAAATTATCAGCAAGGTAAAAGCAGCCTCGAAGGCCCGTATTCGGCCACCTCTCAAATTAGCACAAACCCAAGCGCGCGTTGAAAAAACAAAATCTGCTGTTGATTTGATTGTTATTGGTGCTTCAACGGGCGGTGTTGTGGCTATTAAGGAAGTTTTGCCGCTATTGCCGAAAAATAGCCCTCCAGTTTTGATCGTACAACATATGCCAGAAGCCTATACAGCGGGGTTTGCGGAACGGCTTGATCAGGCTTGTAGGATGAAGGTGAAACAGTCTGAGCATAAAGACCTGTTAGAGACAGGCACAGCCTATATTGGCTTTGGCGGAGCGCATTTGCGTGTGGGACGGCGGGCCACTGGCGGTTATGAACTGCTTCACGGGGATGATGGGCCAATTTCAGGCCATAAGCCAAGCGTTGATGCGTTGTTTAGCTCAGTTGCTGAGGCTGTGCGCGGAACTGTGGTTGGTGTGATCATGACCGGCATGGGCCGCGATGGCGCGCGCGGTTTGTTAGAACTGCGCCGGGCTGGGCATTATACAATTGGTCAAAGCGAGGATAGCTGTGTGGTTTACGGAATGCCGCGCGTCGCAATGGAAGTGGGCGCCGTTGAAGCCGAGCTTCCGCTGTCTAGGATTGCAACGGCCATTCAGGCACGGTGCTGGCCAAGCTAAATAGTAATTTTTTATTTTTTTTCTCATAGTTAACGGTCTGATAAGACGCAGCGGCGACAATGCATACAGACTTTGAAATGGATAATACAGATGGCTCTGGCGACAGATTTAAATATCCAAAAACTTGCCGAAGGTGCAGGCACACTTGAGGGCCGTGAAGAAATTCTCGCGCAGGCGCTTACGCGCTGGTTAGAGCTTCACCATGTTCTTGGCCGTGGGTTTTCAACACTAGACCGCGAAATCCAAATTGTTGCCAAACTTGTTGAAACCAGCACCGACGATTTAAGCGCTCTTTTCCACCAGTTGGTTGAAAATGCTCAGGCACAAAGCCAAGGCATGGGCGAGATCGTGAGTGCGGCCTCTCTTGTTCAGTTGGACGGCGAAACTATGACACTGCAAGAGGTCATTGGGTTTCTGGAGGAAGTCTTCGCCGACGGCATCATGAATGTTTTACAGCTTTCTCAAACCGCTATGACATTGGTTTATGCCCTTGACGATGTGGTTATCGATGTGAAGGAAGTGGTTGTTCAGATCGAGGCGATTGAGAAGATTAACAAGCAAACCAACCTGTTGGCTTTGAATGCAAAAATTGAAGCGACGCGCGCGGGTGAGGCGGGGCGTGGTTTTGGGGTTGTTGCCGACGAAGTGCGGCAATTATCTAAAGATATTAATGAATTGGCTGCCACATTGCGGACCCGTGTGGATGCGGTGCATCAAGGGATCAATGATGGCCACGTCCAATTGCAGTCTATTGCCAGCTTAGATATGAGCGGCAATTTGAAAGCCAAAGACCGAATTGAAAATATGATGCGAGCGTTGGTCGCACAGAATGAGCATTTCCAAGCAAAATTGGTCGAATCCGCAGGGCTTTCTGAAAAATTACAGCAAGATATGTCCAGTGTTATCATGCGTTTCCAGTTTCAAGACAAGACACAGCAGCAGCTTGACGGGGTGCGCATGACTATGTCGGTTTTAAGGGACGTAGGCGATGATCTGGCGTTTGAAACATGTGCAGATACATCTTTACCGCCGATTGAAGATGACAGTGATGTCATGGAAAGCTGGGTCGATACTGTGATCAAAAAATGCTCGCTTGGTGAGATGCGCGAGCGTTTTGTTCAGGGAATGTTGCTGAAGCCAGGCAGTGTTGTTGCTGAAGTCTCTACAACAATCGCTGGATGCGGTGATGACGACGACGATATGGAATTATTCGGTGATGAAACGAATGAGGCCCCGGCCCCCAATTTGGCGCATTCTGCCAGTGGAAGCGTTTCTTTAGACGGTGATGACGACGATGATGATATTGAATTATTTTAAGTGTGAAAGGATCTTACAAAATGGATTATCAGATCAATGATAGAGGCGGTGATGCCCACGTTAAATTTACTGGTGACATTACTTTTTCTGAGAATGTCAATTTTAGGCAGCTTTTGAAAGATATAGCAGAGCTGAATCTCAAAAGCTGTGAATTTGACCTGTCTGGCGTTGATATGGTTGATTCTGCCGGTCTTGGCATGTTCTTGATCGCGCGTGAGCAAGCGACAACAGCAGGCTGGAAACTGTCGGTTTCAGGGGCAAAAGGACATGTCGCTAGTATGCTAAAGCTTACCAAGCTCTCCGATTTGCTTGATGGCTAAGTGTGATCTGTTCCCTATGGTCGGGGCTCTATCTTAAAGTGAAAGCGTATATGTGACTGTTTTATCACCCCAAAGTCCTGTTGAAAACCAAGAGTTGATGCAAAGCGTTTATGGGGCCCGCATTCTTGTGGTGGACGATATGGCGTTAATGCGCCAGATGATCGGCATGTGCCTAACGCGCGGTGGCTATAAAAATATTTTTTATGCAAGCGACGGTGACGAAGCCCTGCGTATGGTAAAAGAGGACGAGCCCGATATTGTGGTGCTTGATCTGAATATGCCCCGCGTTTCAGGCTATGAAGTCTGCCGAACTTTGCGGGCGGATCGTCGGTTTGAAGGGCTGCCAATATTGGTTCAGTCGGCCTCTGAAACCCCTGAAGAACGTGTCGAAGTTTTCGCCGCCGGTGCGACGGATTTTGTTTCTAAGCCCATCAATCAGCCAGAATTGCTTGCGCGGGTGCGGATGCATCTGGAAAATCGCTTTATGATTCACAGCCTAAGTGAGTTTAGAAAAGCCATGCAAAGCGAGCTTGTGATGGCGCGCGATATGCAGCAATCCTTATTGCCCGAAGCAGATACTATTTCCGCCATAGAGCACGCAAGCGAGATGAAAGTTGAAAGCTATTACCGGGCATCCTTTGAACTTGGCGGGGATTTGTGGGGTTGCTGGCCACTAGAGGGCGACCAGCTTGGTCTGTTCGTTCTTGATATCTCAGGGCACGGTGTTAGCGCGGCCCTGAATACATTTCGTATTCACGCTACAATGGCGCGTTTTCACAAGTCCCGCACAGACCCTGCGCGTTTTTTAACGGAATTGAACAAGGCTCTCGTGCCCAATTTTCCAATGGGGCAGTTTGCCACCATGTTCTATGTGGTTCTAAACCATAAGACTGGTCATATGGTTTATGCTGGGGCTGGGGCTCCTAAACCCATGGTGATCAGCGAACGCGGTGTGCGGCTTCTGGACAGTACTGGTATGCCGGTGGGGATATCCCTGACGCCAGACTATATTAATCTGGAGGATACTCTCAAGCCAGATGAAAGCCTGTTTTGCTATTCTGATGTTTTGATCGAAGCGCCGCAACCAGATGGGTCAATGCTGGGAGAAGACGGCCTTATCGACTGGGTGATCGAGCAGGAAAAAGATCAAGATCGGCGTGATCTTGTGTCGCGATTGTTGCGCCGGTTCTTTGAAGCACAGCCCTCGGCATCTTTGCCGGATGATCTAACCGCAGTTGCACTACATCCTGACAAAGATTGTCTGACATGAACTATCAGAAAATCAATATTAACCAGCCTGTCACGGTGGCTTTTGCTCCGGTTGGTGGGAAGCTGACAAAGCTGGTTAAGGGGTTAAGTTGCCATGATTTTAAAGTCAAGGAAGTGGAGACTTTACCCGACCTTGAGACTGTCATTATGCGGGATCACCGCTATTTGAGGGTGTTTCTCATTGATGCGACAGTGCCAGATATTGATTTTGAAGAGTGTATCGAAAGCATTGATCCCGCATTTCGCGATGCAAATGGGCCTGTGATTGCTGTTATTGATAGCGAAGGCTCGCAGGATACAGAGGCACTGAAAGCCAAAGGGGCAAGCAAGGTTTTTGATGTTCGTCTTGGTCAGCGTGCCCTGCGACTGCTGATTTCTATTGAGATTGAAGAATTTGATCGCGTACGCCTTTTGCGCAGTGAATTAAGAAAACGGTCCTCGGCCATAGGGCAAATCGTCAAGGGTGAGTTTCGGTTTAAGACACGCCGTGAAGCGCAAAACTTGGCGACAATGTTATCAATGACATGCCCGAACCCAATGCCCATTGCGATAGGTCTGACCGAATTATTCATCAATGGTGTAGAGCATGGCTGCCTAGGGATAGGCCATGACGAAAAGGGCCGCTTGATCGAAGAAGGCATCCTCGCGGAAGAAATAGAACGGCGCCGTGCGCTACCGGAATATTGCGACAGGGTCGTCACTGTGGTTTTTCGCCGTGAGCCCAATTGCTTATATTTTGAAGTACATGATGGCGGCGATGGCTTTGATTTTATGGCCTATCTTGATAATTCTGAAGGGCACAGCAAAAAGCATGGCCGTGGTATAATGATGGCGAAAGGATGCTTTGAAAGCCTGTCTTATAAGGGCAATGGCAATCAAGTTCATGCTGTTCATCATTTTGGCGGCGGTGTCGGTGGTGCTTGCGATTAGCGCCGTTAGCTTGAGCCTCTGCCCGTGCCTGAACCTGTGTCAGCTTCAGCGCCGTTAGTCCGTGCCTGCGAACGCGCCTTTATGGGCCGTCAGTAAATCCCCAAGATAATCAAACATTGCGCGAATTCTGGCGCTGCGGCGCAGTTCTGCATGACTTACAAGCCATAGATCAGCGCTAAATAGCAGGATATCTGAGAACAGGCGTACCAAATTTTCATCCCCCCTTGCTTGCAGGCAAGAGTATGCCCCAATACCAAAGCCTTCTCGCACGGCCGCTTCAAGCGCAAGTAAATTGTTGGAACGAAACACCGCATCGGTTACCGGCGGCCTTGATGGCCGTTTCATTTGCTTTGAGGCATGGGCGAGCATTTCGTCGTGGGGCAAGATAAAATTATGGTTTTTAAGGTCAGATAAGCTTTTGGGTTCGCCGCAGCGTTTTAGATACTCTTTGCTGGCATAATAGCCGTAATTCATCGTTGCAACTTTTTTGGCGACGAGATCATTTTGAACAGGTCGGAACATGCGCAGTGCGATGTCGGCTTCACGACGCAGAAGGTCAGATGTGTTATTCGCCACTTTGATATCCACTGTTATTCCAGGGAATTGATCATGGAAAGGACGTGTGTGCTTGACCAACCATTCCGCGCCCAAATTCTCGGTACAGGATATGACAACACTGCCCTTCAGACTGCTGTCATGACCGGTGAGTAAGCGTTCGACTGAATATACATCATCTTGCATATGGCGAGCATGTTGTACCATTTGTTCGCCAAGCGCGGTTACCTCTAGCCCGCTGCGGGTCCGGGTGAACAGTTCGGCACCTATATCTTCTTCAAGCGCAGTGAGGCGGCGCGACAATGTAGGCTGGCTAACGCTTAGTTTGCGTGCAGCTGCCGACAGGCTGCCTTCATCCGCCATAGCGAGAAAATACTTCAGATCATCCCAATTGAACATTTTATCTATTCCTTATGGCTGTTTCAGTACCAGCGTTTGAACATACCTTACGGCAGGCAGTGCAATGCGCATATGAATAGCACACATAGGTATTTCAACAGTTAATAAACAAAAATGAAATCATATATCTGCTGAAGCTAACCCCCCACAGCGATTTTGCTGAAGAATAGCAGAAGGAGATTTAAAATGTTGAAATTGATGAAGAATGTAGCAATCGCGGCCAGTGTGGTGCTTTTAGGCTTTAGCGCAGCCGCACAAGCTCAAGTGTTTTATATGGAAAATAATGCATCTTACACCAAGGCGGATGCAGCCATGCGTGCGGGAGAATTAGAAAAAGCATCTAAGCTTTTCAAGCACGCTATACGCGGACCTTTAAGGGGCGAACGACTTTTGGCGGCTTATAATAATTTGTGCGCGGTGGATTTGGCGCGTGGCGCTCTTGAGGCGGCGGAAAAAGCGTGTTCCGGTGCTATTGGTGAAAACCGTTTATATTGGAGGGCTTATGTTAACCGTGGGCATGTGCGGGCTCAGATGGGCAAACGCGACCTAGCCTTGAAGGATATTCGTAAAGCCGCTAGCCTACGTCCACAAAGCAGACTGGTAAAGCGTGTCTTGGCACAAATTGAAGGCTCTGCAACTCTTATTGCAAAGGCAAATTAATATGCAGCAATCCATTTTATACCCAATGGTAGCACAAGGGGCGCTGATATTCGGTGTCCTTTTGCTGCTGGCAAAGCGCCGTTTTAAGGCCATTTCCGAGCATAAATCTGATCTGAAATATTTTAGTTTATTTCAAGGCAGCGGCGAGCCAGCCAGCGTGACAGTTGTTCAGCGTAATTTTTTAAATCAGTTTGAAATGCCGGTTTTATTCTTTGCTATATGCTTGATGGCGGCTGTATTCGGCAGGGCGGATGCTGTTATGATTTACGCGGCATGGTCCTATGTTGGGCTTAGGCTCCTGCATAGTTTGGTCCATATAGTGGGAAATAATGTTAGAAACCGCTTTATGGTCTTTATGACAAGCAATCTTGTTTTGATGTTCATGTGGGTATGGATCGTTCTTTAAGGGGGGCGTGCGGAAAGCCACCGGCTTGCGATACCATAGACGGAGCAGGGCGGCCGAGAATGCCCTCAATCCATTTTGCCAGCTCTAAGATCTGGTCAAAATCCACGTCTGTTTTTATGCCTGACCGTGTGAGCATATAAAGCAAATCTTCTGTCCCTATGTTCCCGGTGGCGCGGGGTGCAAACGGGCATCCGCCCAATCCGGCAACGCTGCTGTCAAGCACGCGCACACCGCCATTATAGGCAGCCCATGCGTTCGCAATACCTGTGCCTCGTGTATTATGAAAGTGCGCGCGCAGGGGAATATGCGGGATGGTTTCTTTTAAGCGTGCGATCATGTCTTCAACTTGATTTGGAACCGCAACCCCAATGGTGTCGGCAACGGCAATCTCTCGCGGATCGCTTTCAGCAAGGCTTTTGGCCATATCCAGCACGGTCTCAAGGGCGATTTCACCCTCAAAAGGGCATCCAAACGCAGTGGATATTGTCACCTGTGCTTTAAGTCCGTCCCGTTTGGCCAACGCCATAATGGCTTTGCTTTCGGCCAGTGTTTCAGCCCGGGTTTGGCCTTGGTTCTTTGTGCCGAACGTATCAGAGGCCGTTGTCACGCAGCCAACTTCGTCAACGCCGCGCTTGTTGCCGTCTTTGGTCGCCAGAGCCCGCATGTAACCGCGTTTGTTTAGAACCAGCCCGATATAGTCTATTTGACTGTTATCTGGTAGGTCGCTTACCACGGCCTCGGCATCTGCCATTTGTGGCACCAGTTTGGGATGAACAAAGCTGGCCACTTCGATGCGCTTTATCCCAGCTTCAACCGCACGGTTGATCAATGTGACCTTCTGCTCGGTCGAAAAATTTACAGCTTCATTTTGAAGTCCGTCGCGCGCGCCAACTTCAACAATTTCAACTTTATCCATTGTTATCCCTTTATGCCTTCAGGTTTGGTTTATCATGCCAGCAACAATAGGAACAAGGATTTCGCGACCGAGTCCTCGTTTTCACACATACAGCCGCTAAGAGTTTGATTCAGAAGTGCCGGATAAAGCTATGAATATAAAGGATAAATTGATCTAAAGTTCGTGCCTTTGAAGCTGTCTTGTCTTTCTGCTATATTTTGCAAGACGACCGAACGCTTCATGCCCATGTTTCAGTCCTGACAAAACCTTGAGTTCTGTCAGATCTTGTAGGTTTTGACCCAACGAGCCTTTCAGGCTGTGACCCAACGAGCCTTTCAGGCTGTGACCCAAAAAGCCTTTCAGGCTTTGACCAAGATTGAAAACGGAGCGAAAAATGGCAAAAGGCACTCTTACCAGCCCGCGGGTGGTGGCACTCGTGGGCCCATATTCCAGCGGTAAAACAACGCTGCTTGAAAATATCTTGTTTCATACAAAAACAACCCGCCGACGTGCCAACGCCGAGCGGGTTTTTGGTGACGATAGTATTGAGGCTAAAACGCTTGGCATGGGCGTTGATTTGAATGTGGCCTCTGCCGACTATCTGGGGGACCGTTATATTTTTCTTGATTGTCCTGGTTCGGTAGAATTTTCGCAGGAAACGCGCGCCGCCGTACAGGGGGCAGATATGGCCGTGGTGGTGGTAGAGCCAGAACCGAAAAAAATACAAGCCCTGAGCCCCTTGCTGCGCGATTTGGAGGCCGCAGGCATCCCCCATATGCTTTTCATCAATAAAATTGACCGGTCTGAGGTGCATATCCGTGATTTGGCTGAGGCCCTTGACAGAGTCAGCGCTTTGCCCACAGTGCTGCGACATGTGCCGCTGCGAGAAGCTGGGCATATCACCGGCTTTGTGGATTTAGCTGCTAAGCGTGCGTATCACTATGAGGTCGGAGGCCAAAGCACCCTCGTTGATATGCCAGAAAGCTTGACCGAGCAAGTAAGCGATGACCGCTTTCAGATGATGGAACGCCTTGCGGATTTCCATGATGAGCTGATGGAAGAGTTGTTGGAAGATGTTGACCCATCGTCCAGCGAGATATTTCAAGATTTGGCTGATGATATGAAATCAGGCCGCATTATGCCGGTGATGATGGGCTGCGCGATCCAGTCCTTTGGTTTGCACCGATTATTAAAGGCCTTGCGTCACGAAATGCCTGAAACTCAGCGCGCGTGCGAGCGGCTCAATCCATCTGCTTCGGATGAGACCAGCATTTATGTCCTTAAAACTCGCCATTTACCCCATATGGGAAAGATATCTATCGGGCGCATTATCGCAGGCCAAATATCGGATGGTTCAGACATTGCAGGTACGAAAATATCTGGCCTGTTTGAGATAAAAGGCACAGGCCTACAGAAAGCGACAAGGGCAAATGTGGGGGATATTGTTGCTATACCGCGCCTTGAAGGCGTGCCAACAGGGGCCATCTTGGGCGGAATTGAGGCGCCGTGTGTTTCTTGTTGCCAGCCCGTCTATGCAATGGCGGTTGAAATTCATGACCGACGCGATGAAGCTAAATTGTCCGAGGCGCTCCAAAAATTAATGGAAGAAGACCCAAGCTATAGTTTGGTGCACTGTGCGGATACTGGCCAGTTTCAACTATGGGGGCAGGGTGAAATCCATATGCGCGCTGCAAAAATTCGCTTGAGCGACAAATACGGAGTGAAAGTTGATTTTCATGAAACCCGTGTTCCCTATAAAGAAACCATTCGCCGCGGCAAAACCCAGCATACCCGGTACAAAAAACAGTCTGGTGGGCACGGTCAGTTTGGCGATGTGGTGATTGATGTGCAGCCGTTACCAAATGGTTCGGGCTTTGAGTTCACAGACAAAGTCACCGGGGGCGCGATCCCTAAACAATATATTGGCAGTGTTGAAGCGGGTGTAAAAGATTATCTGCGTGCGGGGCCGTTTGGGTTTCCCGTTGTTGATGTGGCCGTGACACTTCAAGACGGCAAACACCATGCAGTGGACAGCAGTGACATGGCCTTTAAAACCGCTGGGCGCAAAGCGATGGCTGAGGCTTTGCCCGATTGCGAGCCGGTACTTTTAGAACCTATTGAACAGATACATGTTATGGCCCCGTCTAGTTATATCGCGAAAGTGAACAGTATTATTTCATCAAGGCGCGGTCAGATACTAGGCTATGATGCGCGAGAAGGCTGGCCCGGCTGGGATCAGGTAGATGCTCAAATGCCAGCGTCTGAAATGCGTGACTTGATCATTGAATTACGTTCAGCCACGCAAGGAACAGGCACATTTTCACACGAATTTGACCATTTAACTGAAATTGATGGACGATTAAAAAACCAAATCATAAATGGCCAGACAGAGGCTCATCAGTGATGGTTTTAGGGTTCTGATCGGATAATTCGCATCAGTGAAAAATAATTTTGTAAGCTTTTTAAACTGCTCTCAGACTGTATAGTCAGCGAGGCTAAAAATAGTCCGCACATTTGGGGAGCGAAAAAGTGAAGATATTTACCCGAGTAACGACAGCAAGTTTTGTGGCACTGGCAGTGGCTTTAACTGTCAGTGCGCAAGGCGTATCTGAGAAAATAACAAACAAGAATGCCAGCCTGAAGGCGTCGCCAAAACTGGTTTTATCACCCTGCTTTATTGGTGGCATCAAAGGCTCTGTTAAGTGTGGCTCCATTGACGTGCCGCTTGATTATGAAAAGCCGGACGGGACTGCAATCCCGGTCCATGTGGTGGTTTTGCCTGCCACATCTGCTAATCCCGCAAAAGACCCTTTGCTGATTTTTGCGGGCGGTCCGGGCCAAGCGGCAGGCGATTATGGCCCGTTTGTGAGATTGGCCTTTTTCGAGGTCCATAAAGACCGTGATATCCTGTTAATCGACCAGCGCGGCACTGGCAAATCCTACGGCCTTAACTGCCCTTCTGAAGGGCTTGAAGACGTTACGACCAAACCCAAGGTTTTTGCTGAAAAGTGCCGAGCCAAATTTGATATTGATGTGCGCTATTTCACGCTGGAAAATATTATGCGCGATACAGATACAGTGCGCGCGCAGTTGGGCTATGAAACCGTAAATGTATGGGGTGGGTCATACGGCACGAAATCAGCCTCGCTGTATCTAAAACGCTACCCTGAGAGGGTGCGCAGTATCATTGTTGATGGTGTCTTGCCGCCGGATAGCTCGCTGTTTCTATCAGCTCCCGCCAGTGCCGAGCGTGCGCTTGGCAAATTAGTGGATGATTGTAAGGCGCAGCCGTCTTGCAATGTGGCTTTCCCGAATTTCAAAGCGCAAGTGAATGATTTAATAGCGCGCGCCGCAGACGGCGAACTTGCTTTTAAAGGTATTGACCCGGTGTCGAATGAATATGTTGAATTTGATCTTGAACGGGAAATGATCGTTGAAAGCATACGCTCGGTTATGTACGGCGCACAGGGCACCACAATATTGCCCTATGCCGTGAATGAGGCGCACAAAGGCAATTTGGCGCCTTTGCTGGCGCCGCTTTTAAGCTCGGCGGCTACACCCAGCTCAATGTATCTTGGATCAACCTTTTCGCTTTTATGCGGTGAAGATGTTGCCAGCATTGATGCAGAAGCGGCCAAGCGTGCAGGGGAAGGTAGTTTTGCCCAAGACAGCTATTATACAATATGGAGCAATTACTGTGAGGGCTGGGATTATTTCCGCCCCAAGGCCGCCGATTTTTTTGCCCCTGCAACAGGGGATGTGCCTGCACTTATACTCTCTGGCGACCTGGACCCGGTCACTCCGCCGCCGCTGGGCGAACACTGGCTGAAAGGCTTTCCAAATGGCCGCCATATTATAGTGGCTGGCACCGGGCATAATACCAGCCAATCAGGGTGTATGCCCCAGTTGATTGACGAGTTTATAGATACACTTGATGCAGCTTCTTTAGACACCAGTTGCCTAGATTATCTTAAACGTTTGCCACTTGTTGTTGGTCCCAACGGTAATGTGGAATAGGGGGAATTCATGATTATAGTTAAAGACTTAGCAAAGTCATACGGCGATGTTGTAGCGGTGAAAAGCGTTAGCTTTCATGCGGATGACGCGCAGATTACCACGCTTTTGGGAGCAAACGGATCGGGGAAAACCACTACCTTGAGGGCTATCTCCGGCTTGTTGAAAACGGACGCGGGTTCGGTTGAAGTTGACGGGATTTTGGTGGCCGATGACGCGAAAAAAGTGCAAGAGCAACTTGGTGTTTTCCCGGACAGTTTTGGGCTTTATACCCGGTTAACGACACGCGAACATTTAGCGTATTTTGCCGAACTGCACGGTGTGACAGGGCGTGCGCTTGAAAGGGCGATCGCGGAGGTATCTGAGACGCTTAACCTCGCGGATATCCTTGACCGTAGAACCGAAGGATTCTCTCAAGGCCAGCGCATGAAAGTGGCGCTCGCACGGGCTATTTTGCACAAACCGCGGAACATTGTGCTGGATGAACCTACGCGCGGGCTGGATGTGATGAATATCCGCTTGCTGCGTACCATCTTGCTGGACCTGAAAGCAGCGGGGCACTGTGTGTTGCTTTCCAGCCATGTGATGGCGGAAGTTTCTGCGCTGTCGGACCATGTGGTGATTATGGCTGAGGGCATTGTCTGTGCGGAAGGCTCGCCCGCTGAACTGGTTGAGAAAACCAATCAGCCCAATCTGGAAGAAGCCTTTGTTGCCCTAACCGGGGTCAGCGAAAAATTGGGGAGGACAGCCGCATGACCCGTCACGCTTTTATCGTTTACAAAAAAGAACTGAAAGACATGCTGCGTGATCGCCGTATGTTGATCGCGGCCTTTTCTTTCGCGCTATTGGGGCCGGTTTTTATGGGGTTTATTTTTATGCTCACCAGCGACAGCGATGCCGAGGCGCAAAATGCCCGACTAGCAATTGCCAATATGGATCAAGCCCCCGGACTTGTGGCTTTTCTGGAACAACAGGAGATTGACGTCACAGCTTTTAAAAGCTCTGGAGTGCCCGAAAAGTTGCCTGAAGATACAGACGCCATTTTGATATTGCCCGACACTTACGCTGAAATGCTTGCCGCTGGTCGGGTCATCATTGGGGAAATTTATGTGGACGAAAGCAGTAAAGCCAAATTGAATAAGGGCCGAGAAATTAAATCTGCCGTTGATGAATACGCTGGTTATGTTGCAGGTATGCGCCTGACAATACGCGGAGTTCCAAGCGCCATTGTAAACCCGCTGGTTGTTCGTAAATTTGATCTTTCAAAAGAATCTTTCATCGAGCAAACCATGACAGGATCATTTTTAATGCTGCTGATTATGGCGCCGTTCATTGGGGGGCTTTCTGTGGCAGTGGATACGCTGGCGGGCGAGCGTGAACGCCACAGTATGCAGCCTTTGCTAGCGCAGCCGGTAACCCCCAAAGATGTAATCCTTGGCAAATTGATGATGGTTTCAAGCTTTAGTATTGCGGGAACCTTGTTGGCAATGACGACTTTTTTGTTCGCCATTTCTCTTGTGCCGGCGGGCACCTTGCCGCTGGCGCTGCATCTTAATGCGGTAACAGTGCCCTTGATTGTCGTGCAATTGGTGCCGTTCGCCATCTTGATCGCAGCAACCCAGCTGTTTATTAGCATCCAAGTGAAAAGCTTTAAAGAAGGGCAAAGCTATATCTCAATGTTTATGATGTTGCCGATGTTTGTTGCCTATTTGAAAATATTTGGCAGCTCAAAGCTACCGGAAGGGGCTTTTTTCATGCCGATCCTGTCAGAGATGGAAAGCTTGAGCAGCCTGATTTTCAGCGGAGAGATAGATTTTGCCCATATGGGGACGTCGCTTTTAGTGGCGGTAATCGGTACGGCTGTGTTGGCTAGATTTACCGCTAAAAAGCTTGAAAGCGAGGTTATGCTTGATGCAGCCTAAAGGCTGACAGGCAGGGTATTTGATCCGTGGATTTCAAAGCCATACTACAAGAACACAGCGCCATGCTGGGCCGGATTGTGTCCTCATATGAGGCCGATCCGGCGTTGCAGCAGGAAGTGATGCAGGATGTTTCGTTGGCTCTTTGGCAAGCTTTGCCAAAATTCAAGGGTAGCGGCAGCCTGAAGGGCTATGTGGCAAAGGTGGCGCAGAACCGGTGTATCACCCATGTAAGCAAAGCGGTACGCCAACCGCGCAAATCGGCCTTGGACGAAAATTTGGTGGCAGAGGGCGACAGCCCTGAGGAGTTGGTACAACGCGAACAAACTCGTGCGCAGCTGCTGGTAGCCGTGCGGGCTTTACCGCTGACGCTGCGCCAAGTCACCACGCTGGCGTTGGAAGGTTTCTCGCACAAGGAAATCGGCGAGGCGCTGGGCATAAGCGAAAATAACGCCATGGTGCGTTTTAGCCGCGCCAAGGCACTGTTGAAAACATCTCTACAAGGACAAGTCGATGGTTGAGCAAACCAAGAATGGCAATAGTGAAAGCCCTGATTGGCAGCAGCTTCAGAAAGTATGGCAGGATACACCGTCTGTGGACATGGCCAAGCTTGCGCGAAATGCCCGTTTTGTGTGGTGGCGGATGCGGCTGAACTTTGGGTTAGAGATTGTTTTTTCAGGTGTCGGTTTTGCAATTTTTGCGAGTTTCATTGATTTGAAATCGCTTCCCTCAACCGTATTTGGCTCTATCGGTATATTATTCTCTGTGATTAGTTTTTGGGCGGCCTTTTATATAAGGCGCGGGGTTTGGGACGCCGCTGAGGAAGGTGCGCTAGAACTTGTGCGCTTTCAGATTAAACGTGCCCAATCGGAAATACTGTATATACGCATCAACTGCTGGTTAGCCTATGCGGCGTTAATTTTGATGGCAGCCGCTTTTTGGCTTTTCTTTGACCGGCTTGAGATATTGGATACTGACCGTATTGTTAAATTTTCTGTGCTTATGGGATTTATGGTGGCCGTGATATTTTTGTTCCCGTTTGTGACACGGCCTTTTGTGCGCCGCCGGGTAGAATTGATCGAAAAACTCAAGCAAATTGAATGTCAGTTGCAGGATGAAAAGCCCGCCTGTGATGACGGTAATTAAGCCTTGCTGCTTTTTATCAGGCGTCTAATGAATGCGCGGGACGGGTGCAGGTAAGCAGCAACATTGGAGGCCATCGGTAGAGCATCCCCCGCCAAGTGTGCGGCTAGATATTCGGCAGCATACGGTGCTTGCTGAAACCCTTTTGAACCAAAACCGGCAAACACATATAGCCCTTTCTGGTATGTCATGGGACCAAGCCCAGTGATTTTCCGGTCTTTGGCAAGCAGCGCATATTGGCTGGCCGCTGCGCCCCAATCGGGCAGGGGACCAATAAGCGGCATATAATCGGTGGTGGCGGCGCGAATACCTGCCCACGCAGGCCCAAGCGCATCTTGCTTAATAGGGACAAAAAACTCTGTCTTTATTTTCGTGAGGATTTCAGATGTTGCGGCTTTGCTTGGGGCTGGGTCCCTCAAGGCATCGCCCGTATAATTTTCAAAGGTTGAGCCTAGTGTTTGCATACCGCCGGTGGCTGCTGTGATATAGCCGCTGGCAGCGAGGCTGTGGGCGGGCATAGCGGGCATAGTATCTGTTGCCCCTGTTGTGCTGGATGCCTCTAGCATCTCAATCTGCCCAGCCCGCGCCGTTAGCCCTAAATGCTCAACCCCCGGCAGCAAGTGCGCGGCACCGGCTCCTGCGGCTATCACAAGCGTTGCTGTTTCATGTTGGATGCCGTCTCCGACAAGAAGCCAGCCAGCAGAGGTTTTTTCAATTCGCTCAATTGTGGCAGCCTCAATTGGCCCTCGGTAAAGGGCGTTGAGCGCCATATGTGTGTCGAGACTGCCAGAGCGCGGGTACATCAGCCCGTTTTCTGTCTTATGAACCCAATTTTTGTCCCATCCTAATAGCTCGAGTATGCGTGCGTAGCGCTTATGGTCTGCGTCGGTGCTTGCATAAAGTTCAACGCCGCGCATGGGGGCCCATGCATCCTTGAAGGCGGGCAGCCAGCTTGCATGACAAAAGCCTGCGGTGACAAAATCGGTTGTGGGTTGGGGGCCTGCCTGAAACCCCGGCGCGAGCACAGCGGCAGGGACACGGCTAGCGCTTGGCCGGTCGCCGCTTAGGAGGGCTGTTTCCACACCGCGCCGTGTGAGTGCGCCTGCTAAAGCACGGCCTGCAACGCCTGCACCAAGGATGGTGACGGGGGCGTCGTGGCCCGTCTTTACGGTTGGCAGGGCAGTCCATTCAGACCAAGATGTTGCCGGTGCAGCCCGGTGTGCCGCATTCATGGTGCCAACAAGGCGCGCGCGCTTTTGGCCATAGCCTTTGGTTTTTCTAACGTCAAAGCCGCGCTGCTCTAGCGCTCGTTTCACAAAACCTGCGGCGGTGAAAGTGGCAAAGCGGGCCTTAGGCTTGGAAAGCCGTGCAATTTGGTCAAATAGGGCATCAGACCACATGGCGGGGTTTTTCGCAGGGGAAAAGCCGTCAAGGAACCATGCGTCAACCGATGCGGACAGTTTGCTATAGCTGTGAGCAGCATCGCCAAACAACAGCAAAAGCTGAATTTTCCCGCCTTCAAAATACCGAGGGTGAAAACCTGCAGCCGGTGGCGGCCATGCGGCGCGCAACTGTTTTGAAAAAGACCTGAGAGCAGGGAAGTCAGCATGAGCTTTTGCAAGCAAGTGTTCGCTCATGGGGTAGGCTTCGCAGGAAATGAAGGTTAACCGCCCTTTTGCGCCGCTTTCCATCCACCGTTTGTAGGTCGCAAGGAAGTTCAGCCCGGTGCCAAACCCTGTTTCCGCAATCGTAAAATGGGGGCTGTTGCGCCAGATTGAGGGCGCATCAATACCGCAAAGAAAGACATGCTCTGTTTCTTCAAGGCCATTTTCCCGTGAATAATAAACATCATCAAAGCGCATAGCCGTGGGCACGCCGCCTTGCCAGTTTATATCATCGGTATTTAGTCCTTTAACCACGGGGCCTCCACGAAAATAATTTGCGATCTTGTAATCTATTGGTTGGCTTTTGTCTGCTTTCAAATAGTATCACCGTGCGCCTTCATGTCCGAACAGCGCATAAAAGATAGGAAGATCATATGCTTTATGAACTAGATGGGACCGCACCTGAATATCTTGACCCTAGCGTGTGGGTTGCCCCTTCGGCTGCGGTAATAGGCAAGGTGGTCATGGCCGCTCATTCTAGCATCTGGTTTAATGTCACTGCACGCGGCGATAATGATCCTATCACCATCGGCGAGCGCACGAATGTTCAGGACAATAGCGTATTGCACACAGATATGGGGGCGCCGCTAACATTGGGTGCTGGTGTTACGGTAGGCCATAAAGTGATGTTGCATGGCTGCACTGTTGGCGATAACAGTTTGATTGGCATGGGCAGCACAATTCTGAATCACGCAAAAATTGGTGCAAACTCTATTGTCGGAGCGGGTAGCTTGATCACCGAGGGAAAAATATTCCCTGACGGTGTTTTGATCGTAGGATCCCCCGCCCGTGTAGTGCGTGAATTAAAGCCTGAACAGCTTGAACTGATTAAAATGTCAGCCCAAGTTTATGTAGATAATGCGCGGCGATTTGCGTCAGGGTTAAAACAGGTTAGATAAGACTAGGAATTTGAAAGAATTCAGGGTAATTGCAAACTATTCATTTAGTTTATGACTATGTTTCATACAAATATTTAGGATTGACCTGCACGTGACCGACGCTGATGACCTGAAACATATAGGCCTAAAGGCAAGAGAAGATATCGCGCAGAAAGTTGGGCGTATCCTCGCTAGGCAGGAAAATGGCTCTGATAAAGAGGCTGCGCTTGAATTGGCGCGTGTTTTGGTTGAAGACGTTGCTGTCTCTGTGCGCGAAGCACTGTCAAGAGAGCTGCGAACGTGCAGCTTTTTACCCAAAGAAATGCTGTTAACACTTGCAAGTGATATTGAACAAGTTTCTATGCCATTTCTAGTGGCATCAGAAGCGATGGACGATGCTTTTTTGGAAGAAATTATCGCAAGTTGCGGGGACAAAGCACAAGAGGCAGTCGCAGGCAGAAATGGGCTTTCCGAGGCTGTTGGCTACGCTATCAGTGACACTGGATGCAAAAATGCAGTAGTGACACTGGTCGAGAACGAAACTGCGGATGTTTCAAAACGCAGTTGTGACCGGGTTGTTGACCGGTTCCCAAATGAGCGTAGCTTGATGGAAAAACTGTCGGAACGCGCTGATTTACCAGTGGAAGTTGTCGAACGCATCATCTTTAAAGTATCGAAGCGATACGGCGAATATATGACCGAGAAATTCGGACTTTCAACCGATTATGCGTCTTATCTGGTCTCGCTTGCGAACCGCCAAGTTTTCTCTCGCACGCTTGAAATGGCACCCGAAGCAGAAATGTTAAATTATTTAACGCAGTTGCACGGTATTAATGCTCTGAGCAGTGATATTTTGCTCAATTATTTACAAAATAACAATTACCGGCTGTTCACTGTGTCGCTCGCTGTTTTACTGGATAAGCCCCTTGATCTGATCAATGAACGACTGGCGCATGGTGACAAAAAGATTTTGGCTCGGTTGCTTGAAGCCGCAGGTTTCGCCCGTTCTGTTATCGGTGTTTTGTTGATCGCATACGAGCGTTTGCTGCGGGCAAGATAAGCGTCGTCTAGGGTGTGGCATTTGATGCAAACGTCAGGCTCATTATAGTATTTCCCATACAGATCAGCGTGTCCCGCGATGAAACATGTTGCGAATTGGGACATCAATTCTGTTCCAAAATGGGGAATATGATTCAACATAAAGTTATAAACCGTTGAAATTAAAGGGTTAAATTTTTTGGCATAGGACATGCTATTATAGACGTATGCCTTAAAGTTTCTTGCCTGAGATCTAGGGGGCTACCAAGTAAAAGCATATGCTGTCTTGCCTGATCTGTATGTGCTATGACTATTCGGCGGACGGGAAATCCTGTCCGCCGTTTTTTTATGCTTGTTGGTATTTGTGAGGGAGGCAGCGTTTGGCCCGGGCACTCATATATGATAATCGGTTTTTTCGCGGCGTATATTATGCAATAAGCTGCCTTTTTTTAAAGGCTTGGGGCTGGCGAGTTGAGGGCAATTTCCCACCCTTTCGGAAATGTATTGTTGTCGCGGGGCCACATACCAGCAATTGGGATTTCCCCATCTTCATTGCGGTTGCTGCGCAGCAGAAACTACAAGTTAGTTTTTTAGGCAAACATTCCTTATTCGAAGGGCCGATTGGCTGGTTATTTTACTATCTAGGCGGCATTCCTGTTAATAGATCTGATCCAAGTGCTGCGACAATTGTTGGGCAGGCGGTGGCTGCTTTTGATGGGCGCGAATCTTTGATACTTGGTATCGCCCCCGAGGGCACACGCTCTAAGGTTAAAAAATGGAAAACCGGCTTCTACCGCATTGCTGAAGAGGCTGGTGTCCCGATAGTTTGCGCTTATTTAGATAGCAGAAGCAAGACCGTCGGCTTTGGAAAAATATTTCATCCAAGCGGTGACATAGATGCTGATATGTCGGACATTCAAGCTTTTTACGCTGACAAGCAGGGTGTGAAACCTGAGAATGCTTAAATGCTTAAATGCTTAAATGCTTAAATGCTTAGATGTGAACACAGTGTTTGGGCATGAAAAACGAGGCAACAAGGCCCCGTTTTTCAGTTTGATATAGTAAGGTCTGCTCACACGGGCTTTACTGGGCTGCTGCGGCGGCCAATAGTGGGCTGATTTTCATCATGGGTTTACCGTTAACCGATAACAAATCATCCTTGATACTGATCTCACTGACAAAATTATCGCCGTTAGCTTTCAGAATCCCCATTTGGCTATATTGGCCAATTTGGGCATCTACCAATTGGTTTATTTGGTCTTGGCTCATTTTCTGGGGGCTCATTTGTGCTGCCTGAAAGCCAAGGGATTTGGCCATCTTGGCAGAAAGGCTAAAGGTGAAGTCGCCCTCAAGTAGAGGCGCTATCGTACCGCCGTCTAGTGTCGCCATGGTCGCGCCCGGGTTCAATTGAACAAATCCCGTCAGGCCAATATCTTCCCCGTTTGCGGTGAATTTATGGCTATTAAGGGTGAAGCGTGGGCTGACCGATAGTTGTTTATCCACTGCGGCTTTAAATTCAGTCGTTTTGAAGATAGCAAACGGATCTTGATCAACTGTCATCATTCCTAGTGAAGACCAGCTATCTTGAGCCATCTTTGCTTCGGCTTCAAGGATTTCAATAACAATATTATCAACCGATGCATCAAAGACAATGCTGTCAAGCGTCAGAGAATTACCACTCTCGGTAATTTTTATGTCCTGCGCGGTTAAGGTTCCACCGCTTTCAACTAGGTCTGTACTGGTTTTGGAAATGTGCGTGTCAGCAGCAATGTCTGTTGAACCAACCGAAAAATCAAAGCTCCTTTGCCCACCAGACATTTTGACTATCACATTGCCCAAATTGGCATTGGTTTTGTTGCCCCAAACTGTTGCACCCAACTTGTTGCTCGTACTATCTGCGGTGATAGCACCCATCTGAATGTCCAATGTTTCATTGGTTTTCAAGACTATAGTGCTCGTCATTCCGTCCCATTTCAGAACAGTGTGCGCTTGGTCTCTCTCGGTGTTTATTTGCCATGATCCCGTCATGGGACTTAGTTCAATTGTTGCCGAGATTACATTTTGGTCTGCAGGTAAGTCCGTGAAGGACACGATGCCGCCAGCCATATCCGATGTAAAAGTGACGTCCCCACCAAAGCTTACATCAATGTTATATTTGGAGCTGAGGACATCAGAAAATTTTGCCAGTTGTGGCTTGAGTTTTTCAAGCAGAGCACGATTTTCAGCGTCACTTTCATCAACGATGGCCTGATCAATCAGCTTTTCAGCGTCAAGTTTGAGGCTGCCACTTGCATAGGCCGCACTAATATGAAGACCATCATTGAAAATAATAGGCCCGTGACTGACGTTTGTTTGTAAGTTCAGCGTGGCCCCCGCCTCATTTGAACTCACAGGGAGGCCATATTTCTCAAGTGGTTGAGTAAGTTCTGCGGGTATTGGCAAGCTAAGATCAAAGGAAGAGCTGAACCAACCACTTTTAAAATTGGTAACTTGCAACGGTATGCGTGCTTGCTGACTGTAGGCTTGCACAGTAGAGCGCACCCCATCTTCAATATTGCCAGCGATGATTTTTGCACCGATAATTTGAAGTGCTGTCAGGCTGATAGCAGTACCAGCAAGAAGGTGTGAAAATTTCATGATGATCCCCCAAAAGTTGTATGAGGCTTTTAGATAGGGATGTTTTTTTGAAAAGTCACGCCTTAATTTTACTAGCTGTAATCACGGTATATTTAGGCCGTGTCAACGAAAAGAACGTTCGGATTCATGATGTTATTTGGATCCAGAGCCTTTTTTATTCGGCGCATGGTATCAAGGTCTGCTTTGTTTTTTGTCCGGGCAAGTTCAGCTTTCTTTAAGGAGCCAATGCCGTGCTCGGCAGAGATTGAACCGCCAAATTTAATCGCTTGGTCATGCACCAAATGGGTCATATCTTCCCATGTGGCTAGGAATGCTGCACGGTCGCCGTCTTTGGGTTGCATCACATTGAAATGCAAATTTCCGTCCCCAACATGCCCGAAAGGTGTGACACGGCATCCCGGAAACCGCGCTTCAAGCATAGTCGTTGTCTCACTGATAAAATCAGCTATGGATGAAACCGGCACGCTAATATCATGCTTGATGCTGCCGCCTTCCAGCTTTTGTGCTTGTGACATACTTTCGCGGAGACGCCAGAAATCACTCGCTTGTGACTGAGAGGCCGCAAGCGCTCCGTCCAGTATTTGCCCTGCCTCCATAGTGTCCATAAGCCAGCTTTCTAGGTTGGCGGTAAGGGCAGGGTCGTCAACGGAGCATGCTATTTCCGTTAGGACGTACCAAGGCGCTGTGGTTGCAAGAGGGGAACGTGTGCCGGGGATATGGTCAAGTATAAAGTCAAGCCCCGTATGGGGCATGATTTCAAAGGCTGAGACCCGTTCACCGGTGATAATACGGGCGCTGGCCAGCAATGAAACAGCGCACTGCGGGCTTTTGACGGCGAGCCAAAGTGTGTGTTTTTGTACTTCAGCGGGCACCAGTTTAAATGTTGCTTTGGTGATGATGCCGAGTGTGCCTTCTGCCCCGATGAGAAGTTGGCTCAGATCATAGCCCGTATTGTCCTTTTTAAGGGCCTTTAGGCCGCTGTATATATCACCAGAAGGCAAGACGGCTTCAAGGCCAAGTGTCAATGCTCGCGTGGTGCCGTACCGCAGCACATGCACACCGCCTGCGTTGGTGGCAATGATGCCGCCGACCGTACAACTGCCTTCGGATGCAAGTGATAGCGGGAACATAAGCCCATGTTCGGCCGCAGCTTGCTGTAGTGCGGCGACAGTGCAGCCTGCCTCTGCTGTAATAGACATATGGGCCACATCAACACCTAAAACCTGTCTCATGCATTTGGTGCTGATCAGGATTTCCTGATACGCGCCAAGTCCGGGTAGGCTACCCCCTACAAGTCCGGTATTGCCCCCTTGAGGGACAATTTTTATATTATGGTCAGCGCAGTAAGTAATGGCCGCTGCCATGTCGTCAGTCGTTTGCGGTGTAAGCATCAAGGAAGTTTTACCAAAAAACTTGCCGCGCCATTCCTCAAGATGCGGTGCCAGCATTTCGGGGGAGGTAACAAGCGCTTTATCCCCCAAAAGTGCCGCTAGGGCCTCAATGTGCTCCTTAGAAATCATTTATGTGCCTTTGTGCCAGTTGGGCGCGGTGCGGCAGCGCGGGCTAATCTGTCATTTATGGCGATGCCAACACCTTTGGCCGGGATAGGGGCGACAGCGATAGAGGCTTTGCCGTATTCGTCAGCAGTTCTTAATGTTGAAAACAGCTTGCGGGCGGCTTCATGTAAATCCCCGTGTTTGCTGAGTGTTATGTCGCCGGCAATCCGGCCAAAGCCAATTAAAATTTCGTCCGGCCCACACGTTTGGGCGTTCAAACGCACAGCAGCATTTGGTGCATAGTGGCTTTTTAATTGGCCGGGTGCGGTGATGGTATCATTATCGCGGTCTTTCACTGCGGATCCTGTTACACGGCTAATGTCATCCACAGTGATGGTTCCCGGCCTTAGAAGTATTATGTCATTGTTTGATATGCCGATTATGGTGCTTTCAATGCCCACACTCGTGAGCCCACCATCGATTACCAGTGAAATTTTTCCCACCAATCCGTCCAAGACATCTTGTGCCGATGTGGGAGATAGTTTGCCTGATACATTGGCGCTGGGCGCCGCTATTGGGTGGTCTAACTGGTCAATTACGGTGCGCGCAGTCTTATTTGCAGGGCACCGAACGGCCAGCGTAGGCAAACCGGCACCAACAATTTCGGGGATTGCGCAGGTTTTCTGCTTAGGGAGCACAAATGTTAGAGGACCGGGCCAAAATTCGTGCATTAATTTCTCAGCAATTTCCGTTACGGCAACATAGCGCTTGGCCATTTGTATGCTGGAAACGTGGCAAATCAACGGATTATTGGCTGGACGCCCTTTGGCTTCAAAGATATTCTGTACCGCATCAGGATTGAGTGCATCAGCCGCAAGACCGTAAACCGTTTCTGTGGGAATAGCCACAAGTTGCCCGGCAATTAAATGCTCGACAGCACGGTCAATCGCCCCACTTTTATGGGCAGGAATGACTTGGGTTTTGATAAAAGCCATGCACTAAATCTCGGTAAAGTTAGACCAACCAGCGGCGCGGCATAGTATCACGCGTTGCCTTATTAGCTGATAGGCTAGCAGTTTCTCGCTGGCAATGCCTTTAATTTGGAAAAATGATCATGAGTGACTACCGCGCCCCCTTAGAAGAGATAAAATTTACCTTAGAAACTATGGGCCAGATGCGCAGTTGGACCAATTTCAAAGGCTTTGAGGAGGCTGGCGAAGATCTTGTGGCCGCCGTTCTTGAGGAAGCGGGTAAATTAGCAGCTGACGTCATCGCGCCAACCAACCGGACCGGAGATGAGGTCGGCGCACAGTGGCGTGACGGGTATGTGACATTGCCTGATGCTTTCAAGCCAATGCATAAAGCTTTTGTGGACGGGGGCTGGCCAACCTTGTCTGCCGACCCCGCTTACGGTGGTCAGGGGTTACCAAGCACACTGTCTACAGCGGTTACAGAAATGATTACCTCGGCGAATATGGCCTATAGCCTGTTGCCGCTGTTAACGGCTGGCTCGATTGAGGCGATTGCCGCACATGGCTCTGATGAGCAGCGGAAAATATATCTTGAAAAAATGGTTACGGGTGAATGGTCGGGCGCGATGAACCTTACCGAGCCTAGTGCTGGCTCAGATGTGGGGGCTCTGCGGACAAAAGCTGAACGACAGGCAGATGGCACCTATTTAATCAGCGGCCAAAAGATTTTCATAACATGGGGCGAGCATGATCTATCGGAGAATGTGATCCATCTGGTGCTTGCGCGGCTTCCAGAGGCACCCGCTGGCACCAAAGGAATTTCCATGTTCCTTGTGCCGAAAATTCTGGTGAATGAGGATGGCAGCCTTGGTGCGCGAAATGATGTGCGCTGCGTTAGTATCGAGCATAAGCTTGGAATTCACGCCAGCCCCACATGCGTGATGTCGTTTGGCGATGAAGGCAATTGTGTGGGCTATATTGTCGGTGAAGAAAACCGGGGCATGCGCAATATGTTCACTATGATGAACCACGCACGCGTTGGCATTGGACTGCAAGGGGTTTCTATCGCCGAGCGGGCGTATCAACAGGCGGTTTCTTATGCTTCAGAGCGAGTACAGTCTGCGGCTATTGGCGACCAATCGCGCGCACCTGTGGCAATTATAAACCACCCTGATGTGCGCCGTATGCTAATGACCATGCGCGCCACCACAGAGGCCGCGCGTGCGATAATTTACCGCAATGTTTGGGCGCTTGACCGTGCACATCACGCGGGAACTGAAGCCGAACGACATGCAGCACAAGCTGAAGCCGACTTATTGACGCCCATTTCAAAATCCTATGCGACCGATATAGGTGTTGAGGCTGCTTCGCTGGGTGTGCAGATCCACGGCGGGATGGGCTTTATTGAGGAAACCGGCGCGGCACAGCATTACCGCGATAGCCGCATTGCGCCGATTTATGAGGGCACAAACGGAATTCAGGCGCTTGATTTGATTGGGCGTAAATTAAATATGAATGGCGGCGCACATTGGAAATCGCTCATTGCTGAAATGGCTGAATTTGCAACGGCCAAGGATAATTCTGATCTGCAAAAGGCTATTGATGCTCTTACTGCGGCGTCTGATCTGCTTTTGGCTAACGGCGTTGAAAATATTGTCGATACGGCATCTGCTGCCACGCCTTATTTGCGCCTGTTTGCAACGGTGCTTGGGGCATATTTACTTTCCCAGCAAGCAGCAGAGGCTGAACGCCGCTTGGCAGCAAATGAGGGTAACCCTGCTTTTTTGCGGTCAAAAATTACGACAACCAAATTTTATATCGAACAAATTCTTCCACAAGCTACTGCATTGTTAGCGCCTATTCAGGCTGGCGCACGCAGCGTAATGGCTATGACTAACGAAGATTTTACTCACGTTTAAACTGCTTGAGGCCTTAGGACGTATATCTATGACGAAGGACGCAATCTCTACTGGAGAACAAGCGGCACCTCAGGCCGAAGCTGAAGTGGTGGACCATTCTGCAACTCTTTATCCGCGCGGTGATGAGGATTTGATTTATCCATTTGAAGCGATCCCCAGTGGCGACACAGTTGTTAAGGTGGCTGACGGCCTATTTTGGGCCCGCATCCCGTTGCCTTGGTCTTTGGATCATATCAATGTTTATTTACTGGATGAAGGCGATAGCTGGACCATTATTGACACGGGCGCACAAGGCAATACTGGGCGCGCAGCTTGGGAAGCCCTTGAGGTGTCAGTGCTAATGGACAAACCCATTAGCCACATCGTTTGCACACATATGCACCCTGATCATCTGGGTTTGGCAGGTTGGCTTGCTAAACGTCACGGTGCTAAATTCTCAATGACTCAAAGCGAATATCTGCTTGCTCAAAATCTTTGGGTAAGCAGCAGCAAGGACTTCCCCGAACAGGAGATGGACTATTTATTTAGGGCTGGTGTTTCGCGCGAATATGAAGAAAAAATACGGTCAGCGGGTTTTGGCAATTTCAAGCGCGGCGTGCACGAGTTGCCTTACAGTTACAGCCGTATGGAAGACGGCAGTATCCTAAGCTTAGGAGGGCGCACATGGCGGGTTGTGATTGGGCGAGGCCATTCGCCAGAACATGCGTGCCTTATGTGCCTTGATGAGCCTCTCCTTCTGTCGGGCGATCAGATACTACCGCGCATTTCTGCGAATGTTTCAGTTTATGCCCGTGAACCTCTGGCAAACCCATTAGCGCATTGGCTTGCGAGCTTGGACCGCATGTATGGTCTGAGCGGAGACCCTCTGGTGCTTCCGTCTCATGGCCGTGCATTTAAAGGCTTGGGCAATCGGCTGGATAGTTTGATCAAAAGCCATGACCGCAAGCTTAGAGAGCTTCATAATTGGTGCCAAGAAGCGCGCACGCCTGTGGAAACTTTCCCCGCCATGTTCCACCGTAAAATCACTGGCTTTGATTTTTTTATGGCGCTTGGTGAGGCGGTCGCGCATTTACATTTTCTGGAAAGTTTAGGCTTGGCTGACCGTTCTTTTGACGGAGAATTATACCGCTTTAAAACAACAGGAACCCTAGAAAATATTGATTTTGTGGATGCCGCAAAAGTCCTGCCGGGAATTAACCTACGACCCCTTGATAATTTACCAGTTTAACAGCTTGAGAATGTGGAATATGCTTTACTGTGGTTCGGCTCGGGGCCTATATAGAATGCACATTGATTGAGGATAATGGGAAAAGCAGCATGAGTGAACAAGATGCAAACACTCAGGACATTTCAGGATTGAGCTTTGAGGATGCCATGGCCGCGCTTGAGCAAGTTGTGGCTCAGTTAGAATCTGGTAACGCCCCGCTTGAACAGTCTATTAATCTTTATACGCGCGGCACACAGCTGAAGGCACACTGCGAGGCCAAGTTAAAAGATGCGCAGGCGAAGATTGAAAAAATCACGCTGGATGAAAACGGCAAGGCGACTGGAACACAGCCCTTTGACGTGGAATAGAGACAGATATTCGTGGAAAATCAGGCACTATTAGAGGCGATGAAGGCAACGTCAGTTGCTGTTGAGCGCGTTTTAGACAAGTTTATCAAAATACCAGACACGCCCGAAGGCCGTGTTTTTGAGGCCATGCGCTATTCACTTTATTCAGGTGGCAAACGATTACGGTCTTTGCTTGTTCTCGCGAGTGCGGAACTTTTTGGAGTTGAACGCGAGCATGCTCTGCGAGTTGCCTCTGCTTTGGAGTGCGTGCATGTTTATTCACTCATTCACGATGATCTACCAGCGATGGATGATGATGACGTGCGACGCGGTAAACCTTCGCTTCATATCGCCTTTGATGAAGCAACAGCAATTCTTGCAGGCGATGCTTTATTAACGCTCGCGTTTGAAATTTTAGCAGATGAAGATACACACCCTGATCCATATGTACGCACCAAACTGATTTCTGCCCTTGCGAAAGCGTCAGGGGGGCACGGTATGGTTGGTGGTCAGATGATTGATTTATCAGCGGAGGATCATGCCCTTGACCAACAAGCTGTTTTTCGGCTTCAGAAGATGAAAACTGGCGCGCTTATTAGCTTTGCTGTTGAGGCTGGGGCGATTATGGCGCGCGCAGGGAAGCCGTTGTATGCGTCCTTGCAAGGATACGCTCGGGATTTGGGGCTTGCTTTTCAAATTGCGGATGATCTATTGGACGTGGAAGGCGACGCTGACGAGGTTGGCAAAGCCGTTGGGAAAGACGCTGAGGCCGGCAAGGTCACAATCGTTGGAATGTTGGGTGTCGAGCGCGCGCGCAGACAAGCACAAATGCTTTCAGAGCAGGCAATCGAACATTTGTCAGAATTTGATGATAAAGCCGCCATTTTACGTGCTATTGCACATTTTGCTATAAACCGCCGTATGTAAACTATTGGCGAAAATAAGCTGCTAGGATAATAAGCGATTGCGCTATAAGTCGCATAAAGGAAGTTAACTTGACCGTACGGCCCGATACACCGTTGCTGGATACAGCCCCAACGCCAAATGACTTACGCAAGTTACCGCGTGAAAAATTGCGCCAGCTTTCTGATGAGCTACGCGCCGAAGTTATCAGCGCGGCATCCGTTTCCGGGGGGCATTTTGGTGCGGGTTTAGGCGTGGTTGAGCTAACGGTCGCGCTACATTATGTATTCAACACACCTGAAGATCGCTTGATCTGGGATGTGGGCCACCAAGCTTATCCGCATAAAATCCTGACGGGCCGGCGCGATAGAATTCGGTCCATACGCCAAACTGATGGTTTGGCCCCCTTCACTAAGCGCGGAGAAAGCGCCTTTGACCCGTTTGGCGCTGGGCATTCCTCAACATCTATCAGTGCTGCGCTTGGTATGGCTGTGGCTAATAAAATCGCGGATAAGCCCGGGCGCGCGATTGCGGTGATAGGTGATGGTGCCATGAGTGGCGGCATGGCCTATGAGGCCATGAACAATGCGAAACAGGCGGGCAATAAGCTTATTGTGATCCTGAATGATAATGATATGTCGATCGCACCTGCCGTTGGCGGGTTAAGTGCATATTTGGCACGCATTATCAGCTCGGAAACTTTCCTTAGCGTGCGCGGGTTTGGTAAAAAAATCATTGAGATGCTGCCGCGGGCATTGGCTGATAGGGCCAGACTTTGGGAAGAAACAGCACGGGGTTTAGCGCTTGGAGGCGGGACCCTGTTTGACGAACTAGGCTTCTATTATGTTGGCCCTATTGATGGCCATAATTTAGATCATCTGTTGCCGGTTCTGGAAAATGTACGCGACGCGGTTGACGGCCCAATATTGGTGCATGTGGTGACCGAAAAGGGTAAAGGTCATCCGTTCGCTGAACCAAATACCGAGAAGTATCACGCTGTTCCTCAGTTTGACTTGGTCACTAAGGAACGTAAAAAATCCACGCCAAAATCACCGACATTCACAAATGTTTATGCGGATGCCTTGATCAAAGAAGCGAGTGATGATGAGAAAATTGTGGCGATTACAGCAGCGATGCCGTCTGGCACAGGTATTGATAAATTCGCGGAGGCCTTCCCGGACCGTAGTTTTGATGTGGGTATTGCCGAGCAACATGCGGTGACATTTGCAGCGGGGATGGCCGCAGAAGGCTATAAGCCATTTGTAACTATTTATTCTACATTCTTGCAGAGGGCATATGACCAGATTGTCCATGATGTAGCCGTGCAAAATTTGCCTGTCCGGTTTGCGATTGACCGCGCTGGCCTTGTGGGGGCTGATGGTCCAACGCACGCAGGAAGTTTTGATGTTACCTATCTGGCCAGTCTACCCAACTTTGTTGTCATGGCTGCCGCAGATGAGGCTGAACTTGTTCATATGGTCGCAACAGCGGTGTCAATTGATGATAGGCCGTCTGCTGTTCGGTATCCGCGAGGTGAGGGGCCTGGGGTTGAGATACCGCTTAAAGGCGAAATTTTAGAGATCGGAAAAGGCCGGATTGTCAAAAGGGGCAGCTCGGTTGCGATTGTCTCGTTGGGGGCTCGCCTAAGTGAAGCCCTGAAAGCGGCAGATGAACTTGAAGCACGCGGTCTTTCAACTACGGTTGCTGATGCCCGCTTTGCCAAACCTGTTGACGAGAAAATGCTGCGCGATTTGGCTGCAAGCCATGATTTGTTGATCACTGTTGAGGAAGGGTCGATCGGCGGGTTTGGGGCTCATGTGATGGATTTCTTAGCTGAAACGGGTATCAGCGACGGCGCTTTGAAGGTGCGCGCCCTTAAACTTCCAGATACCTTTATTGACCACGGCAAACCAGATGAAATGTATGAAGCCGCAGGCTTGAACGCCTCGGGTATTGTTTCTGCCGTCTTAAAGGCGCTTGGCCGTAACGATCTTGGGCAAACAAGTGTGGCGGCCTCCAATCAATAAAAACCAAAGGTTTAATCGTGGCTAAAGTTCGCGCAGACGTCGCACTGGTTGACCGAGGATTAGTGGACTCGCGCACGCGCGCACAGGCTTTGATTATGGCGGGTGTGGTTTTTTCCGGCGAGACCAAAATCCTAAAGGCAGGCCAGCAAATCAAAGAAGATCAGCCGTTAGACGTGCGCGGTAAGGATCATAATTGGGTCAGTCGGGGCGGGTTAAAGCTGGAGAAGGCCCTGAAGGAATTCGGTGTTGACCCTCAAGGACTAACAGCGATTGATGTTGGGGCCTCTACAGGCGGTTTTACCGATGTACTGTTGCAAGGCGGCGCCAATCATGTGTTTGCGGTTGATGTCGGGCGCGGGCAATTGGCGTGGAAACTGCGCGGTGATGACAATGTGACAGTCTTGGAGAAAACCAACGCGCGTTATTTAACGGATCAACATATCCCGCAAACCGTTGATATTGTTGTGTGTGATGCCAGTTTTATCTCACTACGCACAGTTCTGCCTACGGCGATGGGCTTCGTTAGGCCCGGAGGCAAACTTATTGCGCTGATCAAGCCGCAATTTGAAGTGGGTAAAAATAATGTGGGCAAGGGCGGTGTCGTACGCGATCCGGCCCTGCATAAGGCAGTTTGCGATGATATCACTGATTGGCTGAACGCTGTGCCGGGCTGGCGCGTTGCAGGATTAACAGAAAGCCCGATCAAAGGCCCCGAAGGCAATATCGAATTTCTGATTTACGGCGAAAAGCAAAATGACTGAAATCCTTGAAGTAAAAATCACCGCACTTGGGGCGCAGGGTGACGGCATTGGCGCACATGACGGTACTCCGGTGTTTGTGCCCGGCACCGCGCCGGGCGATCTGGTGCGTGCGGTTATCAGTGAAAAACGTCGCAACGGCATTTACACTCAGCTTGAGGCGATTGTAGAACCGTCTGCTGACCGGATTGAACCGGGCTGTAAACATTTTAACAAATGCGGCGGCTGTCAGCTTCAGTTTCTAAGCGGCGACACCTACCGCCGATGGCTGAAAGAGCGCGCTGAGATGACCTTGTCGCACCGGGGCTTGCCACTAGATGTAATCGCTGAGCCCATCATAAGCCCACCAAAGTCTCGCCGCCGGGTGGCGCTAAAGGCACTGCAAATGCCGGGGCGATTGATCCTTGGATTTAACGAACGCCAGAGCCACAAGCTGGTTGATGTCACTGAGTGCCCGGTGACGCGCGAGGAAATACTGGCTGTATTGCCAGCGTTGCGTACAGTTTTGAAATCGGTGCTGAAAAAGCGCATGACGGCTGATATTCACCTTACCCTAAGCGGTACCGGGGTGGATATGTTGGTAGACTCTGCTATGGAGCTAGATTTGGCTGCTCGCGAACAGTTGGTTGATTTTGCCAACGCCGAGGATATTGCCGCGATACATTGGCGGGATCAGGGGTTTGTTGATCCGGTGATCATTCGCCGTGAGCCGGTGATGACCTTATCTGGGGTGCGTGTGCCGTTGGCCCCAGCAGCCTTCATTCAGGCGACAGAGGATGGCGAAGCCGCACTGGTGAGAGAAGTTGTGACAGCCTGTGAAGGGTACGCAAGGGTAGCAGACTTATTTTGTGGTCTTGGTACCTTTTCATTTCCGTTAGCGAAAAATCATCAAGTGTTGGCCGTTGAAGGAGCAAAACAACCGCTCGAAGCGTTGAAATTGGGCTTAAATCAGGCCACAGGCTTGCGCCAAGTGCTCGCACAGCACCGTGACTTATATCGCCGCCCCATGACCGCAGATGAATTAGCCGCTTTTGACGTGGTTGTGTTCGATCCGCCGCGCGCGGGGGCGAAGGAACAAGCTGCTGAACTGGCAAAATCACAAGTGAAGCGTATTGTCGCGGTCTCTTGTAACCCCAACAGTTTTGGCCGGGATGCACGTACACTGGTGGATGGTGGCTATATTTTGGAAAAGTTAGTGCCGGTTGACCAATTTTTATGGTCCCCACATCTGGAACTGGTTGGTGTGTTTACCCGTCCGTAACAAAAGGTACAGTCCGATTATGGAAGACGGTCGATAAAGGCTTTGGCTACGGCTGCTGACTGAACAGGGACTTCTTCCATCGGGGCATGGCCAACGTCTGAAAAGATCACCAATTTGCTGCCTTTTATGCGCTTTTCTAGGGCTTTCCCAACCGCAAGAGGGATGATTTTATCATCGCTGCCCCATAAGATGATAGTCGGTATTTTGATATCAGCCACCGGTAGTTCTCCGTTATCTTGCCGGTAATAGGCAAAACGCATGGTCGTAGCACGGCGGTTTCCGGGGTGGCGCACCAGTTCCCAGTAACGGTCTATCATCTCATCAGTGATTAAGCTTTTGTTGGTGAAGCCTTTTTGCAGGCCATCAATCACCAAGCTGCGCGGGGTAATGCCTGTTAAAATCCAGTCGCTATACCAGTGGCCCGCTAGGCGGAAGGCGATTGGTGGATCAGATTTTTTAGCGGCATGTGCGGGAACTTTAATACCGGCAGAATCCAGCAGTATTAGCCCGTCCAGTTTTTGTGGATGATCCAGAGCATAAAGCAAAGATATGCCGCCGCCCATGCTGTTGCCACCAAGGATAAAGCGCTTTATGCCCAAAGTGTTCGTAAATTCATGAACAAAATCAGCCATGCCGGGGTAGGTGTAGTCATCGGCCGCTGTGGTGCCGGTTAGGCCGTGCCCTGGCAAATCAACGGTGATAACCAGATAGTCTTCCTCTAGCGCTTCGACCCACGGCCCCCAAGTGTGCAAGCTAGCGTTAGAACCGTGCAATAGGACAAGGGTCCGGCCAGCGTCATTGCCTTCCATACGGTAATGCGCGCGCGTGCCTGAAGGTAGGTCAATAAAATCCGAGGCGCCACCTGCGTATTTTTTGGCAAGAATATCATGCGGGATATCCGGCACCCAATTGATATAGAGAAGCCCCCCTATAACAAGAACGAACATACTAAGCCCATATTTGAAGAATTTTACCATGTTGCTGCTCCGCCAAATCGCCAAGCGCGAGCAGAAAGCAAAACCAAGGTTATTTCAAGCTTTTTGATACTAATCAAATGACGTAGGGGCCCTGGTTATAGTATGTTGAGTGCTATAGTACCTTTTAAGTGGTTTTGAGTTCAGATCCTTTCAATGGGGAAAAGACATGTATAAAAAACCATCACTGTTAACTCGAATTGCTGTTGGGAAATTGGTGGGGCTTTGTTTTGGCCTTCTTGGATTTCTTCTACTTCCGCATTTTATGCCCGATGCGACCCTTATGTTCCGCAGTGCCATTTTGCTTTGGTATATATCCCTTGGGGCAATTATTGGGGTATTTGGTGTGGTGACCTATCACCCTGAGCTGGATTTGCCATTGCCGTGGTGGTTACGTTCAGCGCTTGTGGGTGGCTGGATGAATTTCGTTTTGTCGCTGTTCGTTTATGAATTGGTCGCCCCTATGGCAGAGGCCATGTTTGGCAAAGATTCGGTGTTTAATTCACCCTTTTGGCTGGTGTTTGAAGGCGCCTTCATCGGGTTGATTATCGGCTATTTTGCGACACGCTTCGGCGGCGAAGGCAAAGAGGCAGTTGATAGCTAATAAGCGTTAACATGCTCTGTTGATTGTCGTTAAAGCTATCGGTGCCTTAGGGTGTTCTAGCCGCACTGCGCCCTATGCAGCATCATATGGTCGGCCAGTACGCAGGCCATCATGGCTTCGGCAATAGGCACCGCGCGGATACCAACGCAGGGGTCGTGGCGGCCTTTGGTGATAACATCGGTGGCTTTGCCGCCCTTGGTTACGCTTTTGCGCGGCGTTAGGATGCTGCTGGTGGGTTTAACCGAGAAGCGCGCCACAACAGGTTGGCCGGTGGAAATACCGCCCAAAATGCCTCCCGCATTATTTGATAAAAACTCTGGATTTCCGTCAGTTCCGGGACGCATTTCATCGGCATTTTCTTCGCCGGTGAGCGCAGCAGCGCCCATGCCAGCGCCAATTTCAACACCTTTGGCAGCATTGATGCTCATAAGGGCTGAAGCCAGATCAGCGTCTAGTTTTGCGTAAACCGGCGCGCCCCATCCTGCGGGGACACCCTCTGCAACCACTTCAATAACAGCGCCTATGCTACTGCCTGCTTTGCGAATTTTGTCGAGTTCCAGCATCCATGCTTTCGCGGCTACAGGATCAGGGCAAAACAGCGGATTTTGGCGCACAGCGTCCCAATCGAGCCGTGACCGGTCGATGGTGTTGCTGCCCATTTGCACCATGCCTGCGCGTATTTGGATGCCGTCACCGATGATTTTGCGCGCGACAGCGCCTGCTGCGACACGGGCGGCTGTCTCACGGGCGCTAGATCGCCCGCCGCCGCGATAATCACGGATGCCGTATTTGGCATTATAAGTGAAGTCTGCATGGCCGGGGCGGTAGGCTTCGGCGATATTTCCGTAATCCTTTGACCGCTGATCAACATTTTTGATCATCAGTTGGATCGGTGTGCCTGTGGTTTTGCCTTCAAAGACACCGGATAAAATTTCCACCGTATCAGGTTCGCGGCGTTGGGTTGTATATTTGGATTGCCCCGGCTTGCGCTCGTCAAGAAAAGTCTGGATGTCGGCTTCACATAGGTCCAGCAGTGGTGGCACACCGTCGATTGTGCAACCAAGGGCAGGGCCGTGGCTTTCTCCCCATGTGGTAAAGCGAAACAATTTTCCAAACGTATTGAACGACATAAGCTATTCCAGTTTGGGCTTAATCCAAAAGAGCGATATATTTATGCATATCATCTTCATTGTTGATCATACAGGTGGTGTTGAAACCAGCGTCCACATAGTGGGTTTCACCGGTTACACCGCTTGAAAGGTCCGAGAGCAAATAAAGCCCCGCGCCAGCCACATCATCCAAGGTGATATTGCGGCGCAGTGGAGCGTTAGCTTCATTATATTTCAACAATTTACGGAAATCACCAACACCGGAAGCCGCCAGTGTTTTCATTGGGCCAGCGGAAATTGTATTTACGCGGATGCCTTTTTCGCCCAAATCCTTAGCCATATAGCGGGTGCTGGCCTCAAGCGCGGCCTTGGCGACACCCATTACATTATAATGCGGGATCGCTTTTTGAGAGCCATAGTATGACAGCGTGACCATGCTGCCGCCATTGGTCATCATTTTCTCAGCTCGTTGGCCCACGGCCACAAAACTGAAGGCTGAAATATTCATCGTCATCAGGAAGTTATCAAGCGAGGTATCAATATAACGACCGCGCAGTTCGTTTTTATCACTATAGCCAATTGCGTGAACAAAAAAGTCGATGCTATCCCACTTTTTTTGTAGCTTTTCAAATACGGCATCAATGGATGCACCGTCAGAGACATCACATTCTTCGACAAAATCCATTCCGATACTTTCCGCCAGTGGCTGAACGCGTTTTTTGAGCGCCTCACCTTGGTAGGTAAAAGCAATCTCGGCCCCTTGTTCGGCACACATTTTTGCTATGCCCCACGCCATCGAGCGATCATTTGCAACGCCCATAATGATGCCGCGTTTGCCTGCCATTAATTTTGTCATATTTGGCCTCGTTTTTCTTTTGTTCTTATTGGTTCAATTTTCGCGCATCCTACACAATGCGTACAGGGCGTCAATCTGTGATCCTGTTTGCAATGATATTTGTATCTGATTTTATGTCGTCTTTTGGTGTTGTTTTTGCGGGGTAGGGCGCGCTGTAAGCTGCGTTTAATTCTGCACCTAATACAAAACCAAGGCTCACCAAAAAGCAAAATAGCTGCATAATAACCACGCCTGCAAGGGACCCATAAGTGACGTCATAATTATCAACATATTTCAAATACACCGACAGCCCCTTGGCTGTTGCGATAAAGATGGTCAGGCACAAGAGCGTTCCCGGCAGGCGAGAAGCATTTTTAACCGTGCGCGGCGTAAGGGCCAAGTAAACTCCATAAAGCCCTAACAGCAATAATGCCGGAGAGACTAACAAGCTTAAATAGCCCCAAAGTTCGGTAATGCCGCTTGATACAGCGTCCGGAAACAGGCTTGTGAAAGCCTTTAAAAGGGGAGGCCCTAAAACCAGTGTAGACATAGCGGCTATCACGGCCAAGCCACCAAATATGACCACAGCAAGGCTTTCTAGCCTGCGAAGCCAGATGGCGCCGGCATGTTCTCGCCCGAAAGCCTTCAACAAAACCCCGCGCGCCGCTTCAACGCCAATAGCTGCGGTCCAGACAGCAAAAAGGATAGAACCGGTTAGAATTTCAGCGCCGGTATTTTTAACAATGCCTTGGATAGGCCCTTCCAAAACGGCGGATGCTTCGGGCGGAAGGACAGACAATAAGAAGCTGATACTTTCCAGCCCACGGTCAGTTTGGCCAATGAAGCCTGAAAGAGCGACCACAAATATAATGAAGGGGAACAAAGACAGCATGGTCAGGAAGGCCATGTTTCCTGCTGCGGCAAGAGCATCATTTTGTACGAAAAATGTAACTGCGCGTAACCAGATTTTGCCATGTTTACGGATTTGTTCCATATCCCCCTATGGTATCCTTATCAGCATGCTCAGCGTCTTTGCTATAGGAGCGTTAGCCAAGTCCTGCTTTTTTGCGTACCTTGTCGCCGTCGCGAGGGCTCCATTTTTTAATCATTTTCTCCAATTCTAGATCGCGAGATTCGGGAAGGACGATTTTAAGTGTCACAAACATGTTGCCGACTTTGTCCTTACGCTTAACGCCTTTGCCTTTTAGCCTTAGTCGCTTGCCAGTAGAGCTGTTGCGCGGGATGCGGATCGTCAAACGGCCACTTGGCGTTGGCACTTGAATGTCCCCTCCAAGCACAGCTTCATCAATTGTAATCGGCAGTTCAAGATGAATGTCGTCGCCATCCCGTTTGTAATAGGGGTGTTTGGAAACCCTGACTTCAATTAGCGCATCGCCCTTTGGGGCGTCTCCAACTCCGGGTCCACCTTGACCAGATAAACGAATCACCTGACCGTCTTTGATACCAGCAGGGACTTTAATGTCCACGCTGCGGCCATCGTTTAATTTCAAACGTCGGCTGCCGCCTGTGATGCTTTCTTCAAATCCGATGGTTACACGGTATGTAATATCAAGGCCTTTTTCGCGGCCAGATGTGGCATACGGGTTGGCTCGTGTGCGCTTTGCACCGCTTCGGCGACCATTGAACCGGAAAAATTCACTGAACAGATCTTCGGCATCTTCCATGCCAAAATTATGGGTCTGTTGCCCTTTGCCCCCGGGGAAACCGCCAGGAAATCCGCCAGCATAGCCGCCGCCAAACCCACCAGCGGGCGCCTTGGGGTTTCCGTCTTCGTCAATCTCGCCACGGTCATAGCGTTCACGCTGTTCGACGTCGCCCAATACACTGTATGCGGCAGAAACCTCTTTAAAGCGGTCTGCTATTTTCTCGTCATCTTTATTGCGATCTGGGTGCAGTTTTTTTGCTAAGGTGCGATAAGCCTTTTTAATTTCGGCTTGTTCCGCACCTTTATCAATTCCCAGTCGTTGGTATAGGTCGCTCATATGATTGTTTCGTCTTTAAAAAACAGTTACAGAATTATCTGCGTGCCTATCATATAAGCAGCATGCAATGCGACACAATAGTTACGGATGAATAGAAGCATTTTTTATTGACCTCTCAGGAGTTTCGGTATGACTAAAACAGCTGATTTTGAAGCGCCTTTTGGCCTTTTAAATGAATGGTTGGCAGAGGCAGAAAAATCTGAACCCAATGATCCAAGCGCCGTTGCCTTAGCAACGGTGGACGAAGCGCATTGCCCCAGCGTGCGTATGGTTTTAATGAAAGCCTGCAATCCGCAAGGTTTGGTTTTTTATACCAATCTGGGCAGCCGTAAAGCTCAAGATCTTAAAGCGAACCCAAACGCTGCCATGCTGTTTCACTGGAAAACCCTGCGCAAGCAAATCAGGATAGAAGGTAAGGTCGTGCCCACAGGGGGCGATGAAGCGGATAAATATTTTGCATCCCGTGCACGCACAAGCCGCATAGGCGCCTGGGCATCCAAACAATCACAGCCGATGGAAGGGCGGTTTGAATTTGAAGCAGCTATCGCTAAATATACCGCGAAATTTGGAGCAGGGGACATCCCCCGACCTGAGTTTTGGTCAGGGTTTCGCCTTGTGCCTCGGTATTTTGAATTTTGGAATGACCGTCGGTTCCGCCTTCACGAGCGCATAACTTACAGTTTAGACGCTGAAAAGAACCAGTGGGATTTAACAGAAATATACCCATAAGACGCCAGAAACCCCTCAACATATTCTCTTTGAAGACCCGTCCATAAAATTCTGTTCTCCATTGTATTCAACTGGCAACAGGTTTGTAATCAAACTGTCATTTTCAAAA
>WFTS01000017.1 GCA_015485385.1 Kordiimonadales bacterium
TTGCTGCTTCATATTGTCAACAAAACTGTCTGCAAAGCGCCTATTATTTTTATCGCGGGCAAGGATGATCTAGAGCTTGATAAGCTGGCGATGATCGCAGGCGCTTCGGATTATATGGCGCGGCAAAATGTCACCGAGCGCGAGCTAGAGCGCGCAGTGCGGTACGCCATAAACAAACGAAAATCTGAAAAACGTGTGGAACATTTGGCCTATCATGACCCGCTTACGGGGCTGCCAAACCGCCACCTCTTGCAAGACCGGCTAGAGCAAGTCCTTGCGCGGATTAAGCGCCGTAGCGGCTTTGGCGCGCTGATGTTTCTTGATTTGGATAATTTCAAAACCATTAATGATAGCCTTGGCCATTCGGTTGGGGATTTGCTGTTGCAGGAAGTGGCAAAGCGATTGCGGGCGTGTGGACGCGCCGAAGATACGGTGGCTCGGCTTGGCGGCGATGAATTTGTAATTTTGCTCCCCGACATTGGCCATGATACCCAAAATGCCATTGGCGGTGCACAGGCGGTATCTGACAAGGTGCTGCGGTCGCTTACCAAAACGATGATGATCGACCATAACGAGCTGCATATTACCACCAGCATCGGCGTCACAATATTGGACGCCGACAGCAAAAGCGTGGACACAGTGCTGCGCCAAGCCGATACAGCCATGTATGAAGCCAAGGCAAGAGGCAAAGACAGTTGCAGCTTTTTTGCCCCGCAGATGGAGGAAGCAATCCTTCAGCAGGTTTTGATTGAGAACCAGATGCGTGCTGGATTGAAGCGCGGTGAATTTTACATGGTGTACCAGCCGATTGTTGGCGCTATGAGCGAAAAAATGGTCGGCGCAGAAGCGCTTGTCCGTTGGGAAAATGAAAAATTAGGATTTATTTCCCCAGCAGAATTTGTGCCGGTGGCCGAGGCTAGCGGCTTGATTTGGGCGCTGGGGGAGAAGATTTTAGAAGAAAGCTGCCATTTTTTACAGCAAACCCCTGAGTTGCCGCAGCTGTCGATCAATATTTCCAGCGAGCAGATCCACAGACCGAATTTCGTGGCCTTTGTAGAAAATATTATCAATAAAACCAAGCTTGAACCGGGCCGCCTGATCTTTGAAATTACGGAAACCACGTTGCTGGAAGATATAGACGCCGCCGCTGCAGTGATGGCAAAGCTGCGGTCGTTGGGGATACGGTTTGCTCTTGATGATTTTGGCACGGGCTATTCTAGCCTGTCATACTTAAAGCGCTTGCCGTTCGATGTGGTGAAGATTGATCATAGCTTTACCCGCGGCGTGACGGAAAATGTTGACGACCGCGCTATCATCGAAGCCGTTTTGAAACTAGGCGAAGTGCTGGGGCTAAGCGTGACCGGTGAAGGTGTTGAAACCAGAGAACAGCTTGAGTTTTTGCAGACTCACGGCTGCAATAATGTGCAGGGCTATTATTTCTCAAAACCCATCAACGGCAAAGACTTCTGCGCCAAATGGGCAAACGGTACGCCAGCGAAATAAAACACAGCCTTTCGGCCTTCACACAAACAAAGTGAGATCCTGGGATCATGACGCGGGGCGACACATTATAGTGCTTCCAACCTAAAGGCCCCATTTGTGCTCACAACGGGCGCGACTGCGCCCCGCTGATAGACCGGCGCTTCGGCTCGTCACACGCCTACTTGATCGGCGAGCCTATCGTTCAGTCTAGGCTATTGCCCACCTATGGATGCACCGGTCTAGCTGTCGCATGACGGTGATCTAATTCCGGTTATTCCTCTGGGGTGGCTCGCGCGGGGCTTTATGCCTCGGCGGTGCGGCTGGCTTTTTTGCGCTCGTGCGGCAACAGGTGGCGTTTGCGCAAACGAATATTGGTTGGCGTTACTTCCACCAATTCGTCGTCGTTAATATAGGCCAGCGCTTCCTCTAAAGGCAAAATTTTCGGCGTGGTCATTTTAATGGCGTCGTCTTTGCCTGATGCCCGCATGTTGGTTAGCTGTTTGGCCTTTTGCACATTCACGTCCAGATCATTATCGCGGCTGTTTTCGCCGATGATCATGCCCTCATACACATCAACGCCGTGGTCGATCATGATGGTGCCGCGTTCTTGCAAATAAAACAGCGCATACTGAACGGCTTTGCCGCCTGCGGTTGCCACCAGCACACCGCGTTGGCGCGCCCGAATGGGGCCTTTATAGGCATCATAGCGGTCATAGGCGCGGGCCATAATGCCGGTACCGCGAGTATCGGTTAGGAACTCACCGTGATAGCCAATAAGGCCGCGTGCAGGGGCGTCAAAGGTTAGGCGAACCTTGCCGCCGCCAGACGGCACCATGCCGGTTAATTCAGCCTTGCGCTTGGACATTTTCTCAACCACTGCGCCTTGATATTCTTCGTCTACATCCACTTGTACTGTCTCGTATGGCTCAAGCTTTTTGCAGTTTTCATCCATCTTCATAACGACGCGTGGACGGCTGATCGCCAGCTCGAATCCTTCGCGGCGCATGGTCTCAATCAAAACGCCGAGCTGTAGTTCGCCCCGACCAGCGACTTCAAATGCGTCCTTTGATCCAGCCTCTGTCACTTCGATGGCCACATTGCCTTCGGCTTCGCGCATAAGGCGGTCGCGGATAACGCGGGATGTAACATGCTTGCCTTCGCGGCCTGCCAAGGGGCTGTCATTGACCATGAATGTCATCGCCAGTGTTGGCGGATCAACCGGGATAGCGTGCAATGCCTCGGTTACTTCAGGCACGGCGATGGTATCTGCCACGGTGGTGGTGGTTAACCCTGCGATCGCAACAATGTCCCCGGTTTCGGCTTCGTCAACGGCTACGCGGTCTAGGCCTCTGAAGGCCAGTAGTTTGGTGATGCGGCCTGTTTCAATGACCGAGCCGTCGCGGCTGAGGGAATGGATTGCAGACCCCACCTTGACACGGCCTGTCTCGATCCGCCCAGTAAGGATACGGCCGACAAAATTGTCGCGGTCCAAGAGACTAACAAGCATTGAAAATGGTTTGTTTATGTTTCCGTCAGTGACCACTTTAGGCGCAGGCACATGCTCGATGATTTTATCAAAGAGGGGGTTTAGGTTTTCCCGTGGGCCTTCTAGGTCATTATCGCACCAGCCATCGCGGCCAGAGGCATACATCACTGGGAAATCAAGCTGATCATCGTCAGCGTCTAGGTTTACAAACAGGTCAAAGCAGGCGTCAGTGGCTTTGTCTGGATCACCGTCTGGCTTATCAACCTTGTTCACAACGACAATGGGCCTGAGGCCAAGAGCAAGCGCTTTCATGGTGACAAATTTGGTTTGCGGCATTGGGCCTTCTGCGGCGTCAACCAGCAAAACAACGCCGTCTACCATTGAAAGGATACGCTCAACTTCGCCGCCAAAATCAGCGTGGCCCGGAGTATCAACGATATTGATCCGAGTATCGCCCCACACAACACTGGTGCATTTGGCTAAAATAGTGATGCCGCGCTCTTTTTCCAAATCGCCGCTGTCCATCGCCCGTTCTTCGAGGCGCTGGTTATCCCTCAGCATTCCAGACTGTTTGAACAGATTATCCACAAGCGTGGTTTTGCCGTGGTCAACGTGGGCGATGATCGCAATATTGCGGATCTTTTTAGCAGGCGTTGTCATGTGGAATGACTTTCTCAGTAGAGGAGCAACCCCTTTGGGGTGGCTCTGAAATAAAAGAAAGGCCCCGTTTATGGGCGCACACGGGCGCCGAGGGGCCTAAAAGCTAACATTTGCGCGCCTTATACGCGCCCGAAGCCATTGCAGCAAGCTTTATTACTGCCCCTTATAAGATAGAGCGTCTTTCGTGTTCAAGGCGGCTCTTTTGTCTGCCCTTTAACCCACCAAACATTTGAACTCTGGAGTGGTTGGATCTTGGGCAAACTCGCCTCTGCGCGACAGAGCAATATAAAGGGGGGATATGCCCAGCGGGGGCTGTAACGCACGCACTAATTTGCGGCTCCCCAGTGGAGTTGATACATCATCATCCAGTTCGGCTTGACCGATTACAAAATCAATTTTCCCATCTAGCATATCAGCGAACAAAATATCCATCGTGCTGCGCTGCACTGTGGTGGCGGTCCCTTGCTTAATATAATTTTCAAATGGTTTCGATAGGAAGACGCCGGAAATATAGCCAAGGACTTTCCCGTCAAATATTGACCATTTTTTGAAGCGTGCAAGCGGCTGTCTTGTGGACTGAAAAGCCAATATAGCGACCGTGGTATAAGGCTTTTTTGCGAAATAAAATATTTTCTCGCGCGCAGCGGTTTTGTTGGCTGCAATTAGCCCGTCTACATACCCTTGCGATGCCATTTGAAATGCCCGCGCCCATGAGGGTACAATGATAAATTCCGCCTCTAAGCCACAGGTGTTGAAGGCGGCAATGGCTTTCTCAAATCCCAGTGGGCGAATTTTACGGTAAGATTTTTCTGCGACCAAAATACTATTTTGAATGGTCGCGATTGTGATGGATTTTTTGTGTGTGTCGTCTGCCAATGTGGGGGATGTCGCGACAGCGACCAAGGCTGCGCAGGCGGCAAGCAGGCCAGTTGCCCCAGTTTTTTTCGCCCCTATTTTCTTTATACAGAAAGCACCTAACGCGCTGCATACTAAAAAAGCGCAAAAAATCACAGTCGCACTAATGGGCGGCGCAAAAGGAAACTCGGTGTACACTTAAAACTCCCTGTAACATATCACCCCCTTAGAGTAAGGCTTTGATCTTGCGTAAAGGTTAACAGGCTATGTTTTGTTAGAATTTTATGCTGGAAAATAGGGTTTTATTGCATCAGGCACAGAAATTTTGGGTCTGTTTGGTTCGCGCCGAAGGGGCTGGATTTTCCAATGGCTATATATTGCGCAGACCGATCAAGCGGTGGATCAAGAGCGCGAATTGTGGTGTCTTCACTCAGGGTTTTTAAGGCTGTAACATCTAAAAGGGTTTGGTCTACTGCAAACGTAATTTTCTTTTGAATAAGCGCCTCATAGAGCGTGTCTAGGGTGCTATATTCCTGCACTTTAATGCCGTGTTGATCGGTGTAATCTTTAAAGGATTTTAAAATCAAAGTCCCCGCAAGCTGGCCCAAGCGTTTGCCTTTAAACATTTCAAGCCCCGTATAGGTTAATGCGGGGCTATTTTTATGAGTAAAGGCAATGATGGTCATATAGGTGAAGGGCGTTTTCGGAAAATAAAATATTTTCTCTCTGGCTGCAGATTTATTGGCAGGCATTATCGCGTCTACTTGGTTATGGGTGGCCATATGGTAGGCCCTTGACCAAGACGGAGCGGTAATGATGTTTGCCCGGATACCACATTTTTCAAGTAAGGGGCGCGCCGCATCAGCCCCAAAAGAAAACAAACGCCCCGCCGCTTTGCGCACAGTTAAGGGGCGTGAGCTGATTGTCACAAGTGTCATATCGTAAGACGTGCCAGTGGTTAGGCTGCTGTTTTGCGCCTGACTTTCTGCCAATGTTTGTGCCCGTGTTTCTGCCAATGTATCTGCCAGTGTATCTGCCAGTGTATCTGCCAGTGTATCTGCCAGTGCCATCCCTGTGCTCAAGACAGCGAAAGAGGTTGCAAACACGCCAAGGCTGAACCCTCGCAACAGTCTTGATAAATATGATTGTTCGCTGTGGTGCTGCAAATGCTTTGCCTCGCCGCTACACTGAAGGCGCCACCATAGCAAAATTATCTGGACGATGTGTTAACGAACGGTCTTTGGTAGGCGTATGGGGCTCTGTGCAGGTTACCCCTAGCAATTTGAGGTCTTTTTAAGACAGGTTTAATTGCTGTTGCAGCCTTTAATGGCAGCGCGCATTTTCTCTATGAAGGTAGGGTCTTTTTTGGCGAACGGTTTTGCGATTTGAAAGGAAACCGGAATGCTCTCTCGTAGGGTCATTTTTATATTGGATGCCAGTTTCAAGCGCGTGTCGTTTGTAAGTTGTTTGCGGAAATCAACGGCCAGCAAAGCGTCGATCTGTTTTGATAGCAGCAAATAAACCAGCCGGTTTTTATCGGCACTACCTTCTGTGAAATTATACCCGTCTTTATGCAATCTATCCACCAAAGCAGACCCCTTGAAAGCAGTGACTTTTGCCGAGGCCTTAAACGCATTGCTTTCAGGATCTTGGGCATTGCTTTTTAACATATACCAATAGATGCCAAGCGCACCAGCAGGCCCGGCCGTGCGTGATAATCTTTCTGTATCGCCCCGGAAAGCAGAGGGGAACCAAACCGCATCATCAAATTCATTCAGAATGGTGCGCGCACGCGACAAAGGCGCTTGAATGATACGAAAGGGCCGGCCCATTTTGTCCATGGCGCATGTGAACAGGGTCATCGCTGGGCCTTCAAATTTACCTGAAGCCGTATTGTTCATTAAGACAGTTTCCCCGTGGGTGAAAAGCGTGATTATATCCGCTTGATGCGCCGCAGGATTGGCAAAGGCTGCACTTGGAGTCAATAAAAGCGCTGCCACGCACACTTGAGCCGCCCTAGCTGCCCTGCGCAAGTTGGCAGGCCAGCCAAGCGAGTGTTTTTGCATGGTGCGTGTTCGGTATTTAAAATGCGCTAACATACTTTAAAGGTGCCAGCAGTGGCGGCACTTGTCGAGAGTAAATATCGTGTTTTTATTGATCTATGTCGCACACTTGGGGCGCGGCGCACAGGCCGGTACGGTGCTACAAAATGATCGGCAAGACGCCCTTTGCAATCCGAAAGTTTCCCGTCAGTATAAAGGCTTACGAGTCGCATACACCACAAGCGTGTAGCTTCGCGCTAAGGGAATAAACCCGGCGGTTCCGACGGAAAATAAATTTGAAAGAAATGGCGAATAAAACCCTTGTTTATCAATGGACTATGGGAATATTGCGCACAATCAATAGACTGTGATGCTGCTTGGCCTTGGATTTTTTATCCACAGTGCTTATGTTAACAGGTAGCGGTTCACCCCGCTAATGCCCTCCGTGGGCGTTTCCTCCCTGAGCCTGGGCCACGCTAATGCGTGGCCTTTTTTTATGCGTCTGGGCTAACGCGTGGCCTTTTCTTATGGGATTGGGCTAATGCGCGGCCTTTTTTTATGCGTCTGGGCTAACGCGTGGCCTTTTTTTATGGGATTGGGCTAATGCGCGGCTTTTTGTGCAGTGTTGGCTTATGCGACGTTGGCTGGGCTTATTCGGCGGCATACAGCGGGTTATGGCGTAAGGCTGGGTCTTGCTTGCTTTGCTGCTCTATATGCTTGATCAACTGCTGGCTCACGTTAAGCAGGGCTTTTTGTATGTCTGCAAAGTTTGGCAGGGGCGTGTGGCTGGCTTCATCCATATAAAGCGCTCGGTTAATTTCAATTTGCAGGGCGTGGATATTATGAGAGGGCGTGCCGTAATGTACGGTTGAAAACCCTCCAGAATAGGGGACATTGCGCCTTACGCGAAACCCGGCCTTGATGAAAAGCTGTTCACTTAAAGCTGTGAACTCGCGGCTGCAACTGCTGCCCCAACTGTCGCCCAGCACAATATCCGGGCCGCTGTATTTGTCGCGTCGTTTGACGGCAGGCGACGGCATAGAGTGACAATCAATCAGGTAGGCTGTTCCAAATTGTGCGCGGCGTTCGCCTAGCAGGCGGGCCAGAGTTTGGTGGTATGGGATATGGATCTGCTCCAACCGGTTTGCGGCTTCCCGTGCAGGCAGGGGGCTTTTATAAATTGGCATACCGTCATTGATGATTTTGGGTATCAATCCCAGCCCTGCTTTGACCCTGTGGCTGATATTGAGGCCATGTGGATCAAGGCGAGGGCTAAACATTTTGGGGTCTAGTTCGTTTGAAGCGCGGTTGAGGTCCAGATAGGCGCGGGCGTGCGTGGCAACCAATAATGTGCCGCCATATTGGCAGACATTTTCATATAAAATATCGACAAAGGCATCTTCGGATTGCCGCAGTTTTTGATCATCTAACCGCGCGCGGGACTTGAAGCAGGGCGGGTAATGACGCCCACTGTGCGGGGCTGCAAATATGAAGGGCGATAGCTGCTTTTTAGGCGGCAAGCGCAGGATGAACGGCGGCGGTGTGCGTGTGGATTGCATATCCGGCAGCCTAACGTTTTTTAAAGCGATTGTCATCTATTGTGGTGGTTATGTTGGCGGGTATTGTCGCAGGGAATATGGGCACGAAATTGCGCTTGCACACGGCCCGGCCCCGGTTTATACACGCGGTCACAGAACAAAAGGCATGGCCTTTTCAAAGTGCTTAAATGGTCAGGGTCGGTTAGCTCAGTTGGTAGAGCGCATCGTTGACATCGATGAGGTCGCTGGTTCGAGCCCAGTACCGACCACCATTTAAAAACCCGAGCATTCTTGCGCTTTGACATGATCAGTTCGGCGCTATTGTTTAGTCCCTGCGCTATCCATACCAACACTCCCCCCTTCCCAAAAAAATGGCACTCTTGGCTGTATAACACGCTTGGTAAAGGGCTGGGAGAAGGTGTTCCGTGCAAAGCATGCGTGCTGCAAACCCGTTGCTATTGCGGGGTTTGGCGCACGACTGTTTCCCGTGAGATGACAAAAAACTGCTGCTTGCCCATTTCGCCGTCAAGCTTTGCATCCAAACGGGTTTTGCCCTTTTGCAGCCCTTTTGCAATGTCCAGAGCGTCTTTGAAATAGGCTTCATAAAGCGCAATCCGTTTCGCGGTGGATAGCGGCTTGCCAGCAAGTGTTTTGCGCCCAAGCGCTGCGCCAAGGGATACTTCCCGCGAGATAGGGCGTGCTTGTTTATGGCTCCATGATCCGCTGGTTATATTAAAATCATACTGCGACACAAAAGTGTCACCATGCTCCGCAATAAATTCAACGGCTCTGATAATCATGTCCGTTTCTGCGTCATCCATTGAATAATGGAAACCCAGACGGCACCAGCCGGGTTTTATGCCGTTAACACCTTTGCTTATCATGGACCGATATTTGTCTGATTTGTTTTTATCAATGCCCAGTAACCTGTGGCCATATGGTCCGGCACAGGCGCATCCAGCTCTGGTTTGAAGCCCAAAAAGATCGTCTAGCAAACGCGTGACAAATTTGGGGTGCAGGTAAGCCCCGTCTTGTGAGTGCATATTGCCTGCGCTTGACCGAATATTAAAAGAGACAATCCCTGTCCGCTTTTTTAGGTCTTGATTGCCAAGAATGTCAATATTCTTATTCAAAGCCCACCGCTTGAAAGCCTTTTGTACTTGCGCGCCTTCTCTTTTTTCAATGGCTTTTGCCCCAAGACTGTCTTTCACCGCAAACGCAAGGGCTGCGCGAATAGTTTGGAGAATTCCCGGTGTGCCTGCGCGTTCTCGAAGTTCGATCTCATCAAAGAAATCTTCTTCTTTTTTGTTCACATACGACACGGTCCCGCCGCCACAAATGCTAGGAGGAAGATTTTGTGAATAGAGTGTTTTTTTGAACAAGAGCAAACCAGATGAGCCCGGCCCACCAAGGAATTTATGAGGGGATATGAAAACCGCATCAAGGGAGGGGTCTTCACCGGGCCCATATCCGCTTGGGTTCATATCAATTTCGACATATGGGCCGCTTGCAGCATAATCGAAACAGGCTATGGCATCATATTTATGGAGCAAACACGCAATTTCGTGAACCGGGCTTTTGATGCCGGTCACATTTGAGGCAGCCGAAAAAGAGCCGATGCGGAGGCGGTTTTTATATTCGTCTTTTTGCAGATAGTCTTCTAATTGTGCCAGATCAATATTGCCTTCATCGTCCAGCTCAATCGCAACAACCGTTGCAAGGCTGGACCGCCAAGACACTTCATTGGAATGGTGTTCAAATGGCCCTACAAATACAACCGGGCTATATCGTTCCAGTTGTTTGGTGATGGCTCTGTAATCGGCCTCACAAACCGCAGCCGAAATTTGCTCGTGAATACGGTTTTTTGTCGTAGGAGGGATGGCGACCCCTAGAATTTGTTGCAGGCGGTAAATAGCAGCCGTAGCACCATCACCGCAGGTTATGATACAGTCACTTTCAGTCGCGCCCACCGATTTTTTAATGATCGCTTCCGCTTGGTGGAACAGGGCCGACATGGTACGGCCCGTTGTATCATCTTCGGTATGTGTATTGGCGTAGAGGCACTGAATATCTTTGATATAATCCTCAATAAATGTAAGGCCGCGCCCCGACGCGGTATAATCAGCATAGGTTAGCAAGCGTTTCCCATACGGTGTGTCTATGAGCGTATCAGCACCAATGATATGCTGGCGCAGGGCATCAATTGCAAAAGATTTTGGTGTTGCTGAGGCATCTTTATCGGCAGAAAATAGACGCGCAAGAATACTCATTTTCTGGCTTTCATTTTACAGTTTTGGTCATCACTGACGGGTGCTTGGGTGCGTTCGTGTAAAAAATGGTATCATTCACTATTATACTAGTAATAAATGGAATAACAATACCGTATAAAGGCAATGCAAAAGGAAATTAATCACAATATATCATATATAATAGCATAATAAACTATCACCGCGCTTGACTGACAGTGTGACGGGCTGTGTAACGAACTGTGAATAAAAGCCCCTGCGTGGCTGTGGGGTTTTCACTTTGGGGTTTTCACTGTCGGACATTCCCCCACACAAACCCGATTGATCTCACGGTGACCCCACGTTGACTTCACTGTGACCTCATGGGTTGAAAATGAGGGTATAAATTTCCCCGGTCCCTTGTTACAGAAGCGGTGCGCGGCATTATGTTAGCCGTCCCTTGCTGGCATAATAGGCCTCGTGAGCCCTCTCTTTCATGCTATTGATATTTAATCCATTTTAGGCTAAAACATGCAATCGTGATCGAAAACATTCAGGAAGGGGTGAGGCTCGTGACGGACACTGAAGAAAAAACCATGGAAACCGCAAGCGATGTTCCCATGAGTATTGTAAAGAGAAATATGATTTGGTCGGGTGGCGTTGGCTTCCTTCCTATTCCGATGGTAGAGTTTGTTGCCATCACTGGAGTTCAGGTCAAATTGATCAAAGAGCTCTCGGATCATTATGATGTTCCCTTCCGCAAAGATTTGGCCAAAAAAATTGTTATTTCGCTTTTGGGCGGCTTAGGAAGCGTAACTCTTGGGCAAGCCTTGGCATTTAGCTCACTGCGCGCCATTCCTTTTGTGGGGCCTGTGATTGCTGCTACGTCACTTCCTGCGATGTCTGCAGGGGCTGCATATGCCATCGGCAAGGTCTTTATTGCGCACTATGAGGCTGGCGGCACTTTATTGTCCTTCAACCCTGATGAAATGCGGGATTATTTCAAATCCATGTATGACACTGGTGTGAAAAAAGCAGGTAATTTGAAGAATAAAGTGACGGGTAAAAAGGCTGCTGAGGCTGCCTAATAGCGCCGAGCACTTTGCTTTGAATATACGCTTTACTTTGGATATAAAAGGTACCCCTTTTCAATGATCATTTTGATTCTGCTGCTTTTAATAGCCTCTGTTTTTGTTGGCTATATTGGCCGTAAAAGCCGTTTGGGCTTTTGGGGTGTGCTGGTTGCAAGTATTATGTTCACTCCGTTGCTTGTCTTTATTCTTTTGGTTTTGCTTGGTCAAAAAACTGGGCTTGGGTGGGCGCCTGACGCTCAGGATACTGAGTGATTTAGCATGGTGACTGAGGGGGAAGATACTGTACCGGAAGAGACGGCGCCGGAAGAGATTGGGCCGGAAGACGCTGGTGACGGTGGCAAAAGCGGCAAGGGGGGCTGGAAAAAGGCTCTATTAACTTCCGTGCATAAAATTAGGACAGGATTGATACTGTCTGTCTTAGTGCTGTTGTTTGCCATTGTTCTGTTATGGGAAACTGTGGTGGTATCCCATCATCCGGGTGAACAAGGGGTATACTGGAGCCGCTTTTTGGGCGGTACGTCGGATATGATTCTAGGGGAAGGGACAAATTTCAAGTTCCCTTGGGACGATATAATCATCTATGACATGCGCCTTTCAACCATCGAGAGGACGACGACCCTTCTGTCTAAAGACGGCATGGAAATGGAAGTGCAATGGTCTATCCGTTTCCGTCCTGATTCTAAAAAATTACCAGAGTTGCACCGCAAACTTGGCCCTGATTATGCGAACCGCATTGTTTTGCCTGAGGCGATCTCCTCATTGCGACAGATTTTGGGGAATTACCGCGCTGAAGAAATTTTTGCGTATGATGAAAATTCATTATTGGAAAAGTTAAAAACCAATACTTTGGAGCATTTTGAAGGCTATCCGATTTTTATCAAAAACATTCTTATTCTCAAACTCGTGCTGCCTAAAGACATGGCGCAAGGGATTGTCAATAAGCTATTGTATGAGCAAGAAATGCTTGCCTATAATTATCGTCTTGAGGCCGCCAGGCATGAAAAAGAGCGCCTGCGTATCCAAGCCGAAGGCTTAAAGCAATTTGAAGCAATCAGTAAGATACCCATGCTGAAGTGGCGCGGCATTGAGGCCACCGTTGAACTTGCCAAGTCCGAGAATTCTAAAATTATCGTCATAGGCACAGGTTCCAATAGTTTACCATTGTTGCTCAATACCGATAAGTAATTCGAACCGCTGTCTTGAAGCTTATCAGGACATTGGTTTGGTATGAAGATAAAGGACAGGCAATATCTATATACTTCAATTACTCCGGTTAAATAGCAATCTGCCAGGGTGGTCGGCCTTATATATTACTGTCCTTGCTGGCGTGGCAAATGCGACACTGCTTGCGCTTATTAATATTGCGGCAGAACAAGCTGCGATATCTGAGCCGATCAGCGTGAAAACCGTTTTGTTATATTTGCTTGCCTTTGGCATTTTTTATGTCGCCAACAAGGCTTCGCTGAGAAAAGCCAACCAGTTCATGCAGGAACGGCTAGGGGCTTTGCGCCTGCGCATTGCCGATAAAATTCAGAAATCTAATTTGCGGACATTGGAAAGGCTGGACCATGGCAGCATTTTTTCAACACTGTCTCAGGAAATGAACCACTTCAGCCACCATTTTACGCTTTTGTCCAGTGCGGCACAAAGCTTGGTCTTGCTGCTCTTGTGTTTGGTTTATATCGCTTTTTTGTCCTTGGTAGCCTTTTTCCTTGTTGCTGGCGCTACTAGTCTTGCACTGTTTTATTTCTGGAAACGCCGTCAAGCGCTTACGAAAGCAATGGAGTCTGTTAACGCGCACGAATCGAATATGCTGGGCTCATTGCAAAATTATATTGAAGGCTTTCAGGAAATTCGCATCAACGCTGATAAAAATGATGCCCTCCACAGCCGCTTTAAAACAATAGTTTACGGCTTAGAACGTGTATTGGTGGGGATCGGCGGAAAATGGGTCGTGCTGCTGTTGTTCAGTAATGCTTTTTTATATTTTCTGGTTGGTGTTGTTGTCTTCATATTGCCCCTATTTTTCCAGGGCTATACGGACACGGTATATAAGATTGTCACGGCCTCCATTTTTTTGGTTGGGCCGGTTTCTGCCGTAACCTCAGCCGCTCCTATCTTTGTTAAAGCCAATATTGGATTAGGCCATGTATTTGAATTGGAACGCAATCTTGAGCGCAGCTTAAATAGACATGCGCCCAAAAGCCTCTCGGATGAAGATATATTTCATGGCTTTAACACGATCACCTTGGATGATGTTCAATTTAGCTACAGAGACAGTGATGATATTGAGATATTCACAGCAGGCCCCTGGAAGCTGGATATACAACGAGGGGAATGTTTGTTTCTTATGGGGGGGAATGGAAGCGGAAAGTCTACCGCCCTTAAACTGATTTCAGGGTTATATGCTGGGGATAAGGGGCAAATTCTTGTGGACGGTACGCCGGTACAGGAAAAGTCTCTACCGGCGTACCGCGCCCTGTTCTCATGTATTTTCCCAGACTTTTATCTTTTTGATAAATTATACGGGTTAAGAGATGTAGCCCCTGAAAAGGTTGATGATCTTATTCGCTGGATGCAGCTGGAAGAAAAAGTGTCTTTCACACAGGACAGTTTTTCCACACACGATTTGTCAACCGGCCAGAGAAAACGGCTGGCAATGATCGTTAGTTTGTTAGAAGACCGTGAGGTTTATCTATTTGATGAATGGGCCGCCGATCAAGATTCTTACTTTAGGGAAATATTTTATACTGAAATTTTGCCCAAGTTAAAGGCAGCCAAGAAAACGGTTATTGTTGTGACACATGATGATAGGTATTGGCATTTATGTGACCGTAGTATCACTTTGGATATCGGTGTAATGACCGAGGGCACACAGGGAACATCTTTTTCCTCGCAAACGGGTGGTGGTGCCTAATGGCGGTAAGAAAATTTATCGAACGTGCCAATCGGGCAGACCTGAAGAAGATGGCGTTGTTAACCGTTGTCGCGGGTTTTTCAAACGCCTTACTGATTGTTGTTATTAATCAGGTGGCTATTTTGGTTGCCGAGGCTAAACGCCCAAGCTGGCTTGAAACGTCCGCCTTTCTCGTTGCGTTTATTTTATACTATGTGTGCAACAAACGCGCCTTATTGAGGGCCAACAGTATTATTGAGGGCCTTCTTAAAGACTTGCGTATCGAAATTGTAGATAAGCTGAGAAAATCTGAACTTAGGACTGTCAATGATATAGGGCGCGGCAAATTATATTCGTTGCTTGCTTATGAAACCAATCATCTTTCCGTTGCATTTCCCTTGCTGGTGGAAAGCTTTCAGCAGGCAGTTTTGTTAGCTGTTGCCCTTATTTATTTGGCATATCTGTCTTGGGCTGCGCTGCTTATTTTTCTTTTTGCAATTTTGACTGGGATCTTAGTTTATTGGTCTATCAATCAAAGCTATAGCGATGTGATGCAAAAGGTAACAGATCAGCAAGCCCGGATGCTTGATTTGTTTGGTGATATCTTGCACGGCAGCAAAGAATTGCGTTTGAACAGCAAGCGACGCGAAGATATTTCGAAAACCTTTGCTGAAGAATCCCGAAATACAGAAGAGCTTTTAACCAGTGCAGGCGAGCAATGGACTATGCTGGTGCTGCTAAGTGCTTTTGTGATGTATTTGATGCTGGGGATTGTTGCTTTTATCTTCCCCCATTATGTTGATGATCACGGGGCTATTATTTTCCAACTTATTCCTACCTTGCTATTTTGCTTGGCCCCATTATCCAAAATCGTTGCACAGTCCCCTATGTTTTTGAGGGCAAATGTTGGCCTGCAGGGAATTTTTTCTTTGGAAAATCAGTTGGCCGCTGCGGGTCAAGTTTCGCCCGCTCTGGCGCGTAAAAAAGGCGAAAAGTTTCAAGATTTTCAGACAATTTCCTACAGCGATATAGTTTATAATTACCGAGATGCAGGCGGGGATATTTCTTTCACGTCTGGTCCATGGGACTTAACACTCAATCGTGGGGAATTGATTTTTTTGGTCGGGGGTAACGGTAGCGGAAAATCAACGGTTTTGCGTTTGATTTCTGGACTTTATCAGCGCGATGCTGGGCAGACAGCCGTTGATGGCCGTGTTGTTCCTGAGCATGATATCGTGGGTGTCCGTGAACTCTTTACGGCATTATTTAGTGATTTCCATTTGTTCGACCGGTTTTACGGACTGGAAACAGTCAACCAACAGGAGGTTGATCACTATATTGAAATGATGGAGATGACAGATAAAGTTAAATTTGTTGATGGTGGTTTTAGCCAATTGCAGATGTCTACCGGCCAACGGAAACGCTTGGCGCTGATTGTTGCATTACTGGAAGACCGCCCCATTTACCTTTTCGATGAATGGTCCGCCGAACAAGATGTGCATTTTAGGGAAATTTTCTATACCCGTATTCTGGCGGACTTGAAAGCCAAGGGAAAAACCGTGGTTGTGGTGACACATGATGAACGGTTTTGGCATTTGGCGGATCGGGTGATTAAGTTTGACATGGGCCAAATAGAATGGGAACGGCCAGGTGCGCAAACGCGCCAGTAACCTTGAAACATGTACCCTAGATCAACTCGGGAGCGTCAGCACAGTGATAAGCGCACATCAAAGCTTTCAGAGATCGGTTGAGGGGCGAAAAACATGCCTTCTTTTTTCCGGTCAGGGCTCTCAGTGTCGTCAAATGGGCCGCGAGCTATATGAAGCTGTCCCTTCTTTTCGCAATTCAATGATTTCGTTAGATCAGGTTTTCCAGCAAGAGACAGGGCGGTCCCTATTGCCTGAATTATATGGGGACAATTGGCGTAAAAGTGATCCATTTGACCAAACTGAAATTACCCACCCAGCTATTTTTATGCTCCAGCTTTCTTTGGCGCGGGCTGTTATCGCTGAGGGGTTACAGATAGATGCTGTCTTGGGCAGTAGTTTGGGGGAATATGTTGCGGCGGCTGTCTCTGGTGCTGTTGACGGTAGCGCTATGATGCGGGTTGTTGTTCGCTCGGCGCAGGCGATTGAGCGATACTGTGACCGGGGGGCGATGATGTCTGTTTTGGCCTCTCAAGCCATTTTTCACGGCGACCCATATGTGCAGAGCAAAGTGACATTTGCGGGCAATTATATGGCCGATCTTTTTGTTGTTGCGGGGGGAATTGAGGCGATTGAAGATGTAAAAAAATATTGGGCTGCTCGGGATGTTCTGGCGATTATATTGCCAGTGTCACATGCGTTTCACAGCAGCGCTATGGAGGCTTGCGTTGACGAGTTAGAGGCAATTTTTATGAGCTTGGAGATAAAAAATCCAAGTGTGCCTTTTTATTCCTCTGCGTTGGGGAAGCAAGTTGAAACATTGGATGCACATCATTTTTTGCGTATTGGCCGGGGGCCTGTTTATTTTTCAGATGCTCTGTCTGCTCTTGTAAAGACACTAAAGGGCCCGGATTTTGTTGATTTGGGGCCTTCAGGATCTTTAGCTGGAATTGTGCGAAAATCACTGGCTGATACAGCAGGCTGTAAATGCTATGGGATCCTTTCGCCATTTGGAAATTCTTATCAAATTCTTCAACAGGTGATTGTTGAGAAAGGCACTCATGTATTTTCTGGATAATGGGTTTTGATTTTAAGGGAAAATATGTAAAAATCGGCCCCGATGTTGGTTGATTGTTTTCTGCAATTGTGATGAACGCCTATCTTCTATAAGTTTTTGAAATAAAGGTGTAATTTAGATTTATGGATAAAATCCGTACATTTATTGAAGAGCAATTTTTAATCGAGTTTGATGATACGCTTCCTGAATATAGTAATTTATTTTTGGAAGGTGTGTTGGACTCGTTTGGGTATGTGCAATTGTGCCGTTTTCTGGAAAAAGAATATAATATTTCTTTCACAGAAAAGGAAATGACATCAAATATCTTGATTAGCCTTACCCAAATTCAGCAAGAGGTTGCCCGTAAACTGAGCGAAAAATCTACCTCCCAAACACCGTTGGTTCCTTAAGAAATGTGTGGCATAGCAGGCCTGATTAACCCTGAATTTTCGGTTGAGGAATTCCCAAAACTTATAACCGGATTGTTATCAGCCATTGCCCACCGTGGGCCTGATGGCGCTGGTTATGTGATGGCTGATAATTTTGTTATGGGATCTGTTCGGCTTGCCATTCTGGATCCAGAAGCGGGAATTCAACCCATTTCCGATGACAGCGAACGGTATTGGCTTTGTTATAATGGGGAGATTTATAATTATCTTGAGTTACGCTCGGAACTGGAAACCTTGGGGCGCACTTTTAAAACAAAATGCGATACAGAAGTCGTTTTGCAGGCTTGGTTGCAGTGGGGTGAGGGCTGTCTAAACCGTTTTAACGGTGCCTTCGGCTTTGCTCTTTATGACCGAAAGACAAAACAGTTAATTCTTGCGCGTGACCGGTTTGGTAAGCGCCCCTTGTTTTATGTTCAGCAAGGCAAGGCCATTTATTTCGCTTCCGAAATGAAAGCCTTTTTGGCAATCCCGGGTTTTGCCTTTGAACAAGATCCATCGCAGTTGCGCTCTATTCTTGGACAATGGACACCGCTGCCTGACCAGACTGGATTTAAGGGCATTTCAAGCCTGCCGATGGGGGAATGGTTATCTTTCCAGGACGGACAAGCAGAGCGTCACATATATTCTCGTCTTAGTTTTAAGTCCGACATTCCAATACAAAATGAAGCTGACGCGTTAGATAAAATCCGTAGCACTTTGTCTGATAGTGTGGCGCTACGTTTGCGTAGTGATGTGGAAGTCGGTGTATATTTAAGCGGCGGCATAGATTCAGCGATAGTTGCCCATCTTGCAAAATCCCATGCAGAGCAGTCGATAGCAACATTTTCGGTTACTTTTGAAGATGCACAATTTGACGAATCTGCCGAACAGAAACTTGTTGCACAAAGAATAGGAAGCCGCCATCTGGCGCGGCATATTCGCCATAGTGATATTGCGCAGGCTTGTCCCGATGCCGTTTATCATGCCGAAATTCCAGCTTTTCGTAGCGCATTTGTTCCGATGTATCTGCTTTCTAAACTTACCTCTGAAGAGGGGGTGAAGGTTATCCTAAGCGGCGAAGGGGCTGATGAAGCCTTCTTGGGTTATGATCTGTTCAAAGAGACCCTTCTGCGACAAGAATGGGACATGTTGCCCGATGATGTGCGCAGGGAGCGGCTGAAGCGCTTTTATCCGCATCTCTCGCATTATGGAGATCAGGATACGGCGGCGTTAACTGGGCTGTATCAGCAGTTTTCTACAGAACATATGCCGGGACTGTTTTCGCATGAACTGCGGTTTCAGAATGGTCGATTTTCATCCCGCCTTATAAATGTGGACGGTGAGCAGAATCCCTTTGCCAGTCTTTCTGGCTTGATTTCTAAGAATAGCGACTTTGATAAAATGAGCTCCGTACAGAAGGCTCAGTGGTTGGAATATAAAACATTATTGTCCGGGTATCTTCTATCCACGCAAGGTGAGCGCATGAGCCTAGCGCACGGCGTTGAAAATCGTTGCCCGTTTCTTGATCCTGCCGTTGTGAATATAGCAGCTGCGACCAACTTAAAATTTGATGATGGGTTTAGAGAGAAACGATTGTTGCGAGAAGCTTTTAGAGGCGACCTCCCTGCGGCCGTTGTTGACAAACGGAAGTTTCCATACCGTGCGCCGGATACCGAAGCCTTTGTAGCTGAACGCCCTGACTATCTTGAACTGTTATTATCAGATACTGAACTGGAAAAGTTGCCATTTTTAAACAAGAAGTTTGCACGGCTTTTGATCAATAAAATGTTCACAACATCGCCAGATAGGATTTCCACCAAGGAAAACCAAACATTCATGTTCTTATTAAATATTGCTTTGCTGAACTACCAGTTTGTTACGCGTAAGGGGTTAGGCTCTGGGACCTCTCTGGGGACATTACCACCCTTGCAGCGCGTGGTAGACTTGCGCACATGTAGCGCCTCTTAGGCTTCCCACGGGAATTTAAGTTCGGTTACATACCGCTTAATATTTTCTTGAATGGATGGGTCATTAAACATTTTACGGTTCGCCTCAAGCGCCTCAGGCTTCCAAGAATTTAAGATACCCATTCCCTTTGCCATATAGGCCTTATAGCTGGCAATCGTCGCTTTATCTAAGTATTTAAGGCGGCTTAGGTGTTGGCGCAGTGTAATATCTACCTGATCAGAGGCCGCATCAACCAGGCCCCAGTTGCTAGCCTCCTGTGTGCCAATAGGTCGGGTCATGAGCGTAAGATAATGCGCTTTCTGAAAGCCGATGCGGCGTACTAGGAACGGCATAACACAGGCCGGAAATAATCCAAATAACAGCTCTGACAAGCCAAATGTAGCTGTCTCACTTGCTAGCACAATGTCAGACGCAGCAATAAACCCAACCCCGCCAGCGTTTGCACGCCCTTCTACGACACTGATTGTCAGGAAAGGCCCGGTCGCTAAACGGTACCAAATATCATATAAAAATTCAGGATCATCGGCTGCCGCAGCCCCTGTTACCGCTGACCCTGTTACCGCTGACCCTGTTACCGCAGCCCCTGTTGTCGCAGCCTTTGCGGTTGCCTTGAAATCACCGCCCGCGCAAAACACATCTTTGCTGCCTTTTAATATCACCATAGTGATGGCAGAGCTTTCATCTTCGCAAGTTTGTATCAGTTTATCAAAGTCCCGGACCATTTGGGCATTGATGGTATTGTCAGCTTCAGGCCGGTCAAAACTCACACGGCAAATGCTGTTTGTAACCTCTACGTTCAAAGTCTCAAAACGGGTGCTATCTTTATGCATTATGCGAGGTCCTCGCTTGAAGGGGCTTTAAGCACGAGGGCTGTATTGATGCCTCCAAATCCGAATGAAAATTTAAGCGCATTCTGAATTTTATGAGGCTGCGGCGCTGAACCTACCCATTTTAGGGTAGGGTCCAGAGCGGGGTCTATATTGTTGCAGGGGTGCAGTTGGCCTTCGCGCATTTGTAAAAATACGGCCGCCAACTCGATTGCCCCAGCAGAGCTAAGTCCGTGGCCTAAAATTGATTTTGTTGTATTGATCCAAGCCTTATTCAAGCCTAATTCTTTGTAGGTTTCCAGTTCAGTTTTATCCCCTAACGGAGTGCCGGTTGCGTGGCCGTTAACATAATCAATATCGCCTGCTTGCAGCCCTGCTTGCTGTAGTGCCGTATGTGCCACTTTTTGCTGGGCTTCTGAATTTGGTTCCGGCCCACGGTTGCCGTCAACACTCTGCGCCCCCCCCGCTAGAATACCGTAGTGTTGGCGCTTTGTGTCCAAGCGCTCAATTACTAAAGCTGCACAGGCTTCCCCGTAGATAAACCCATCATGATCTTGTGACATGGGGCGGCTGGCTTTGCGAGGTGCAGCGCTATAGCGTTCAGAACCCATTGCGCCCATTGCGCGCATGCTCTGAAGGTCAAACAGGGACAAATCTTGAAGCGCACCTAAGGCAATGCAGACATCAACTTGCCCACAGCGTACCGCTTGCATGGCCTGTAATGTTGCCACAAGCCCGCTGGCCGAGGCCGCGCCAACGGTTCTGCAAAATCCGCGAATGGGAAAAGCCGAAGTGCATATGGCACCCACGTCTGTATCGAGAAAAACATGTCCATATCTTGGTGGAATAAAGGCGGGCCGTTCTGAATAGGAGGTGGCCGCTATGGCTTGCTCGCGAGAGTTTAAACCGGCCCCTCCGACAATTAGACCAATGCGCTTGGGGTCAATGCCGTCTAAATTGGCTTCATGCCAAGCTTCATCTAGTACCGATACTGCCACCCGGCCGGAAAGTCCCACAGTGCGGTCTATACGCTGAGGTAATATTGTTGGGGGGGCTTCGGGTAATTCTATGCCAATGAAAGGTGCCTCTGATGCCCCAGATTGGCGACCGGGCCTTTCTAGATAAGAAAACAAATTCCGTGAACCAAAAAGGGCCCCTTTTAGGGCGGCTTTGCCAAACCCTGCCCCGCAAGCCGCACCAATACCTGTAACTGCAAGGGGGGGGTTATTGTTGTGCTGATTTGGCATGAATAAGGTCGGCCAATTCGCCAAGGTTGCTGGGGCCGTGTAATTGCGTCATTGGAATTTCCAAATTGATAGCCTCAAGGGTGGCAATTAGAATTTCCCCACGTTCCATAGAGTTTACACCCAAGTCAGCCATTGCATCATTGCGTGCAATTGGATGGTCAGCCAACTCTGGAATGGTTAGTCGAATTTCATTGATAAGCACTTGAAAAATTTTATTGCTGCCCAACGGCCCATCCCCCTTAGAAAACCACAAGAAAAGCTAAACCTAGACCCAGCGATACGTTCGATGATAGCTATCAATACTGTCTAAGACAAGCCAGTTGTTATCACCATTTTCAGGCACGAGATCTTCGATGATCGTATGGTCAAGCTGGGCGTCACGGGTGCCAAAACGAAGGGTATGATTACCCTTTAACAGCATCTCATACTGATCGATAGAAAGTTTGTGGCGTGCCTGAAGGTTTTGGGAAATATTCATGGCTTTCAGTGCTTTTTGCCCTTGCGGTGTAATAATACCGCTGAAGAATTCCGAGCAACAGCCAGAGCCATAAGAAAACATACCAAGACGTACTGGTTCACTAAGCTCTACCGTATCCAACGTGCCAGCCAAAGCCACAAAAACAGAACCGCCAGCCGTATTTCCCAGATGTTTGCCATAAGCAAGGCTGGGCGTGAGGCGGCGTTCAAAGTCAGTATCAATGGCTGAAGTATCGGCCTTATAAAGCTTGCGCATTAAATGACGGTGCGCCCCTTTGACCATGCCGCCAAAGGGTGTGTGGAAACATAAATATCCAAAACTTTCGCGGAAATCAGCCCCGTCAACCCGGCGTGCGTAATCTTGGTAAGCCCCGTTGCAGCAATCCAAGTATGCCATCAGGGATAGATCCGCGTCCCCGGCTTCTGTGTCAGGACCGGGCCTGCATGTGTCCATAACCTCAAAAGCGTGGTTGCCGTAGGCACCCGGATCAATACTGAAAATATGAGGTGTATCTGAGACAAGCATAGCAACAGCGCCTGCGCCAGATGTGGGTTCCGAATAAGCCCATTCTTGAACGGCGTTGATATCATCAAGGGCAAAGCGTGAAATATCAGTTGTAATCACCAAAGCCTTGGCGCCCGGCGATGTGCCTGATAGCAAAAAGTTTACAGCCATTTGCAAGCCAGCGGCCCCAGAATAGCAGGCCTGCTTTATTTCAAACAGGCGGCAATTTGATGGTAGTTTAAGAAGGTCATGCACATAGGTGCTAATGGATTTACCAAAATCAATGCCGGATTCAGTGCAACAGATCACCATTTCGATCCGAGATTTCTCGTCCTTGGACATCTGGTCAATCAAGGGCTTGGCAGCATTTACTGCAAAACTTACTGGGTCTTCATAGGGAAGGGCGACAGTTTTTTCATCCATCAACAGGTTTTCAAAACGGGCAATTTCCAGTTCCCGGTGCTTGCAAAGTGCATGCACGTCCAAGCTGGCGCGACCTCCGTATAGGTTCATCGCTTCAATACCAATAAAATTGCTCATAATTTGCGCTCTAATGTGATTGGTAAGTTTTTCAGACCGCGTGCATTTACTCGGTCAAGACGCCATTCTGGAGTACCTGCCAGTTCGATACTTGGAAAATTGTCCAGCAGGGATGAAAAGGCGATGTCGGTTTCAGCACGGGCAAGGGAAGCCCCGATGCATACATGCGGTCCACCGCCAAAAGTTAATTGGGCATTTGGTGAACGCGTAATGTCAAAGTGATCAGGATTTGGGAACTTATTCGGATCGCGGTTGGTGGCACCGATTAGCCCCATGACCAATGTACCAGCGGGAATTGTTGTGCCTGCCACTTCATAATCTGATTTTGCAATCCGCAAGATCATATTTCCTCCCGGTTCAAAACGCATAAATTCTTCTATCGCTGTTTTCATGTGATCTCTATCGTTGCGTAGTTTGATCATTTCTTCGGGATTTTTTAGCAATAGATACAAACCACTACTTAGTAACGACACAGTTGTTTCATGACCAGCGATTACCATAGACAGTAAATTGATAAGGGTTTCGTCTTCACTCATCGTGCCATCATCCAGAGCGCGAATAGCCATATCCATCAAGGTGTCGCCAGGGTTTTTGCGGCGGATTAGGATCTGCTCTTTTAAGTATGCTTTGAAATGGATCAGGCTGTCCCGGGCCTCTCGCTTTTGCTCGTCGGTCATCATGACATCTGCCATGCGAATGATCGCGGCGCTCCAACGGCCAATTTCAACATCCATGGATTTTGGAATATCAAACATATTGCACATGACGCGCAGTGGTAGGGGGGCTGCAAACTCAGATATAAAATTTATGGATTTTCCGGTGGGTAGTTTTTCGATTAATCGAGAGGTTTCTTCCTGGATCATTTCATGCAGATTTGACATCATTCTGGCTCGGAATGCTGGCGTATAGACATTTCTCATACGCGCATGGTCTGCGCCGTCACAGTTGATCATCTGTGGTTGGGTGCCACTAAATAGCGCATACCCTACGGGATCGTTTTTTTGATATTCTGGGGTGTTCCAGCCGGAGGTCCAATAGCGCGTGTCGCGCACCATTTCAGGAGATTTCATCACCTGTGAAAATTCATTATATCCTAATATAAAATAGACACCTGATTTTTTGTCAAAATGCACGGGGCCTAGCTGTTGAAGCTGTTTTAGTGTCGGATACGGATATTCAATGAAGTCTGGATCGGTGATGATCGACCACCAGTCAATTTCTTCCCGCTTTTGCGAAAGATATTGTTTTAAAGCAGCAGAGCTCATGAACTTTTCCTAATGAGAGGCTTTAAAGGATGATTATACTGCTTAATCATCTTTCAAAGGATAGGGGTGCCAGTATGTGCCGTCATGCTCGTGTTTAGTCGCTTTGCGGGTTTTATCCCAGCTCCGCGTGCTTTGTAACATCGGCACTTCCACTTGTGTGCGGCGCAAGGCTCTTTGAACTGTGGGATCAATCAAACCGCGCCTGTGCAGTGTGCCATTACAATTCCAAATCACTAAATCCCCTTCTTGCCATTGATGTGAATACAGAAAGGGTTCCCGAATGGTTTGATTGAACAGAGATTTGATTAGGGCATCACTTGCTTCACGGTCAAAACCTACAATCCGGTCCATGTCGTGAAAATTCAAGTAGAGGAATTTTTTGCCATTTTTTGGGTTTTCTTTAACCAATGCTTGGCTAACCGGAGGGGTTGGGTCGGGTAGATCAACAAAGTCAATATCTGGGAAAACCATACAGTGGATCGCCCGCAATTTTTCAAGTTGGGCGCGTGTTTCTTTGTCCATATTCTCAAAGGCAGCAGTTGTATTGGCAAATTGTGTGTGACCCTCCCGTTCGGGCACAATCACCGGATAGAGGATGTTAACAACTTCCACATCAACCTTTTCCGTGTCCCCTGTGTGCCAACATGATGTTCCGTGCATCTTATACTGGTCTTTCATATCCAGAATGACATTGGGATCATGGTCTGTGTCGCATAGGTCTGGCCCGTTTATGAAGAATAGTTGATTACCATTGTTTAAAATAGGTAATTGGCCTAGCGCGCCTTCTTTGCCAACTTCAGCATTTGGGTCTGGCATAGGCGCCCAAATATGCTCGCCTTGATCACGCTGCTGGCCCAAGGAGCGAGTGAAGGCGTTTTGCTGAGCTTCATCCATGTTTTGCGAACGAATAACCAGAACAGCATGGTCTGCCAATAATTCCTGTAATCTAGTGATTAAGGCAGGACTTGAATCTTTTGCAAGGTCTAACCCTTTGATTTCAAGAACGAAAGTCTCAGATAATGGTGTTAACTGGACATGTTCCATTCCTGACGGCGGCGTGATGGTTGATGTTTCGGTTGATGTCAATTTTATGGTACCTCGCATATAGGAATTTGGCAGAAGGGTGATCTTCTTATAGTTATATGATCTTCTTATTGTTATTCAGATAAAGATTGCGGTTACTTAGGCACGGGCGAAAAGTGATTATTCACAGTACCAACAAGCCCAGAACGTCGGGGATCAAGCACTCGAATGCCCGAATTCTCAGAAAAATCAAGCGTCGGCAAAACAACTTTGATTAAATTGGGCTTTTCTGTCCAATTGAAATAATAAAGGCTATTTTTCAAGTCTGTTACAGAGATCCACCATGTTGGATAAACGCCCCCATTCGCATAAGGCGCACCGTAGGGAGAGGCAGCGCTGCGGATTGCCGAGAGTATATATGAAGTCGCTGTATCTGGATCATTGACGGCCGGAAGAAATTTCGAAAAATAACTTAACCGAACAAACCTGTGATTAGATTCGATGTTTCCCGGAAGTGGTTGTTGTCCACCAAAGGTTTTGTACTTCTCAAGGGCTTTGATTTGCTTATCGTAAGGCGGATTATTTGTTAGGACTTGCACATCACGCCCACGATGAATGACCTGTTTTCCGTCAATAAATTCTATAATAGCAGACTCGCCAGATTTATCCTCCAATGCAACATGAAAGCGCATTAAATTATCCCCTATTTTTCCGGGGACAATATCGACGGTATTCATGCCAGCAAGGGCCTCATCTACTGTCGCGAAATTATCCAGTAAATAGCGCACCCAGCGCAAGGATGTAAGAGTAGGCTTAGAAGGCTGGCGTTTTTCAAATTCTGTATTTTGAAGGAACAGTGCGTGTGCAGCCAACCCCTTTTCATTGACGCCATCGGTTGCGCCGTCAGCCAATGTGAAAGGACCGTTCTTTTTCAGCCACGAGGAAATGGCAGTCGTTACGCTACCGTATTTAACAGTCCATTGTGCGGGGTTTTCAGTAACGCCACCATTCATCCTAAGGCCGCGAGGGGTGATATAAAGCATGCTTTCCAGTGAGTAGGACCAATCGAACGTCCGGGCAGACAAAACCAAGTCTCCGTTACTGTTCCATAACAGACGTGAGCAGGCATTGGCTGCATCCTGTCCCGGTGAAACAAGTATAATAACGGCAACTAATAAAATCCGGCTTATATGTCTTATACAAAGCATAGATTATGCACCTAACAAACGAGTAAACTTGCAAGACTTTTTGTCTGATTAGAAAAACATGGTCAATATTCAAAGTTTAATATTGATCATGTTTTTAAGGGATTTTCAATTATTAGCTGTGAATGCGCCGGTAACTGCTTAAATTTTATTGAATGATTTGAAACTATGATGCTAGTTGTTTTGCATGAAATTACTAGCCATTAGCGACTTGCATCTATCAAACCCTGTCAATTTTGAGGCCTTCATGAATATGGGGGACTATCCTGATGATTGGCTAATATTGGCGGGTGATATTGCGGAAAGACCCCAATTGTTAGATGCCGCTTTCGAGCGTGCCGCTGCGTGTTTCAAACAAGTTATTTGGGTTCCTGGCAATCATGAACTTTGGTCGGTTCCCGATGATAATGGTGTGCGATTGGCAGGAGAAGCCCGTTACCAGCATTTGGTAAGTCTCGCCCGAAATCACGGTGTGTTAACCCCCGAAGACCCTTATCCATGTTGGCCCGGAGACCCGGCGGCTATCAATGTTTCAGGGCCGCTTGTGATTGCACCACTGTTTTTGTTGTATGATTATAGTTTTGGCCCTCAGGGGTTATCCCGTGAAGAAATAATAGCTTGGGCGCGTGAAGAAAAGTCTGTGGCGGCGGATGAAATGCTTTTGTCTCCTGAACCATATGCTTCCTTGGCACAGTGGTGTGAGCAGCGGTGTAGATTGAGCGAGAATCGGCTCAGAAAAATAGACCCGAAGGCATCAACCGTATTGATTAATCATTTTCCGTTACGCCAAGATCTGGTTCATATCCCAAGGGTCCCTCGCTTTATCCCATGGTGTGGCACTCAAGTGACTAAAGATTGGCATGTGAAGTATAAGGCGTCGGTTGTTGTCTCAGGGCATTTGCATGTCAGGCGCACTGATTGGAGGGACGGCACTCGGTTCGAGGAGGTTTCTCTTGGGTATCCAGCCCAGTGGACACCAAGCCATGGGATAGCCCCTTATTTTCGTGAAATATTGCCGGGATAAGGCGCCTTCTTCGGGATAAGGGCGTCTTCTTATCGCATAATTAAGGTTTAAGATGACTGAGCCAGCATCTCCTGCAGGGGCGCTTCTTTAAATGAAACGCATAGTTTTTCAGGCTGAGGGTGGTGCACCGCCAAAGCGGCAATATGCTCTGGCCCTGGACGAAAATAGTCAAGATGCCATAGTTTTGGATCATCCAAAGGATTATGGGGCCGCGCTGATTTAAAATGTATAGTCAGAGGGTCGAGACTGTAATGAAAACTGTCGAGCGGCAAAGAAAGGCCCTTGCCAATAGCCTTGATATAAGCCTCTTTTAAAGTCCAAAGGGTTAAGAACAGCGCTTGTTTTTCGGTGTTTGGGGTCGCAGCCAATAGAGCCTGTTCTTCAGCGGTAAAGACAGTTTTGGCAAGGTCCAGGAAGCTGCCTTTACGGCCTAACCATTCTACATCTACACCAATATCATGATCAGTAGTCAGGGCGGCAACGACCATGCCTCGTGTATGTGCAAGGTTGATTCGAAGGCGCGGCACTCCTTCTGGAAGGATAACTTCCGGTTTTCCAAGGGCGCTGATGCTAAAGCGCCAACTGGTCTGGTCGCCTCTCATCCACTTAGATAATAACGAGCGCGTGATGGCATGTGCAGCAATGTAGGATTTTTTATCACGCTCGAAGTGAAACCGTTGTGCCCTGTCCCTTTCAGCTTGATCAAGAAGCCTCGCGAGCTGCGGCCACTGGGCTTGGGTAACGGTGTTGATATCCAGCCACCAGCCTTCTATTTTACGGGGAATGTGTTCTAAAATCGGCATTGTTTTCAAACCCTTAAATGCAAAGGCAGTTGATTTTTTAGGATATATTCATAATACTTTTGCGTCTGAGAATCCAAACAATGATTTAGTCGTGCGGGGCGCTTTTCTAAAGCGCGTTCATTCTTGGTCTAGATTATAATGCGGTTCGGTTTCGTTGGCGCTGTTATTAGGGGATGCTACATTGAAGGCCGGTATGTTTCCTGGGCAAGGGTCCCAAAAAATAGGAATGGGTTCTGACCTTTTCGGGCGGTTCCCCGATTTAGTCTCTCAGGCAGATGATATTCTTGGGTATTCTATCCAAGATTTATGTGTAAACGGACCGCATGAACGTCAAACGCAAACTCAATTTACCCAGCCAGCTCTTTATGTCGTGAATGCGTTGCAATATCTTGCGGATGTAGAAACGCATGGCTCTAAGCCTGATTATTTATTGGGACACAGTGTTTCAGAGTATGTGGCGCTGTTTGCGTCCGGTGTGTTAAGCTTTCAGGACGGCCTACGTTTGGTACAAAAACGCGGCGCGCTTATGGGCAAGGTTGAAGGTGGCGGTATGGCCGCTGTTTTAGGCCTAACTGCCGAGCAGGTTGAGGCACTGATTAAGCAGCATAGCCTAGACGATATCTACGCCGCTAATTTTAATACTCCCAAACAGATTGTGGTATCCGGCAAGAGAGACATGATTGTCGCGGCAGAACCTCTGTTTATGGAGGCTGGGGCTGCTCTCTATAAAGTTTTAGCTGTCAGTGGCGCTTTCCATACACCTTTCATGGAGCCTTCTAAGGTCGAGTTCGCCCAATTTTCTGCGGATATACCGTTTGCAGAACCAAACATTCCAGTGATCTCCAATGTCACAGCGCGTCCACACCGGGCTGAAGATATCCGGGCAACTATGGTGGCTCAGATCACCTCCCCTGTGCGGTGGAGCGAAAGCATCCGGTATTTGCTGGCGAAAGGTCTTCAACCAACTGACTTTATGGAAATTGGGCCAAAAGGCGCACCGATTTTAAAGCCAATGGTGAAAAGAACCCAAATGGAAGCAGGCCCGCTTGAGGCCGATGTTTTGGAGAAAGAACAGGCGGTAAAATCTGTAGAAAAGTTACAGCAGCCAGAGAAAACCTCACACTCAGAGAAAGCTTCACACTCAGAAAAAACCTCACAGCCCGCAAAAATATCAAGGCCAGAAGGTCAAGTGAACGGGAGCAAAGTTGCGCCCCCCGCGTCCAGACATCAGCATGTTAATATTGAAAATTTAGGCTCGCGTGAATTTTGCGAAAGCTTTTCCCTAAAGTATCCCTATATCAGTGGTTCGATGTACCGAGGTATTGCTTCCTCGGCACTTGTGATTCGTATGGCAAAAGCAGGTATGTTGGGCTTTTTTGGGGCTGGCGGGCTGTCTATCAGCGAGATAGAGCGTAACATTCAAAAGATACAACAAGCCTTGCCTGACAACTCACTTTTTGGCGTTAATTTTATAGCGCATTTTAATCGACCTGAAGCGGAAGAGGCCTTAACGGACCTACTTTTAAAATGTGATGTAAAAATTATAGAAGCGTCTGCTTTTATGGAGGTAACGCCTGCGCTGGTACGGTACCGGGCCAAAGGGTTGCGCCTTGATGGTAAATCGGTTGAAGTTAGAAACCGCATCGTCGCTAAGGTTTCTCGGCCTGATATTGCGGCTGGGTTTCTATCATCACCGCCAGAACGACTGCTTGAAAAGATGGTGGCTGATAAGCTGATCACTCAAGATGAGGCTGAATTGTTGCGGCAAGTGCCCATGGCTGATGCGGTAACAGTAGAATCTGATTCTGGCGGGCATACAGATCAAGGCATGCCTTTCACATTGATCCCCGCCGTTCTTAAAGTGCGTCAGCAAGCAAAGGAGAGGTTTCCTGATTTTGGGCCGATTTTTGTGGGCGCAGGCGGCGGTATTGGCACGCCAGAAGCAGCAGCGGCAGTTTTTATGCTTGGGGCCGATTATGTTGTGACCGGATCAATCAATCAGTGCACCGTAGAGGCGGGTACCAGTGATGTGGTGAAAGATATGCTGGCATCGGCGAATGTGTATGACACAGGGTATGCGCCTTCTGGTGCTATGTTCGAGCTAGGATCGCGCATCCAAGTTTTGAAAAAGGGGTTGTTCTTCCCAACACGCGCTGAAAAACTGGTTTCGCTTTATCATCAGCACGGGGCGCTTGACCGTATTGACGAGAAATTATCTAAACAGATTCAAGAGCGCTATTTTAAGCGTAGCTTTGATGATGTTCTCCGTGAAATTCAGGCTGACAGCTCTTCACAAGAATGGCAAAAAATAGAACGTACGCCCAAATACCGTATGGGCCATGTCATCCGGCGTTATTTCAGCGATACTACACGTTGGGCAATGAACGGTGATGTGGACCATAAAGTGGATTTTCAAATTCATTGTGGCCCCGCGCAGGGGGCACTTAATCAGTGGTTGGAAGGTACGAAACTACAAAATTGGCGCAATCGTCACGCAGATGAGCTTGCGATCAAGCTGTTAGAAGAAACAGCAGCTTTGCTGGGCACGCGCTTTACATCCATGATGCAGGTAGAAACTTCTTGGCAATAAAAGCAACATCTCAGTTTGAGCCTGTTGCTATTATTGGCACAGGCATGCGCCTTCCAAAGGCCGAGAGCCTAGATGCGTTTTGGCAACATCTGGAGGCGGTTCAATCATTGATTAAGCCTCTGCCGCCAGAGCGTTGGGATGTGGATGCCTTTTTAGCTGACATAGACCTTGGTAATGGCGCTAAAGGCGTTTGGGGTGGTTTTCTGGAGGATGCGGATTGCTTTGATGCCGCCTTTTTTGGTGTGTCCCCAAAAGAAGCCGCTTTGATGGACCCGCAACAGCGCTTTGCTCTGGAGATGGCTTGGCATGCGATAGAAGATGCGGGCTTAAAGGCCAGCAGTTTGACGGGCAGTCGCACCGGTGTTTACATGGGGGTGTGCCACTGGGATTATGCCGAATTGCTGGAAAAGCATCTGGCTCATGTGGACGCCTATATGCCCACAGGCATTGCCTATGCGATCATCGCCAACCGGATTTCACACTTTTTTGATTTCCGTGGTCCCAGCATTACAAATGATACGGCCTGCGCCGCGTCCATGACGGCAATTTATGAAGCCGTACGCGCCTTACAGTCTGGCGAGTGTGAAATGGCGTTGGCCGGGGGGGTAAACCTTGCTTGGTCACACAATCATTTTTCCGCCTTTTCCAAAGCTGGTATGTTGTCCAAGTCGGGGCGCAGCCAATCCTTTGATGCTGGGGCTGACGGTTATGTGCGCGGTGAAGGCGGGGCCGTCCTGCTGTTGAAACCGCTAGCCAAAGCGGTGGCTGACCAAGATAATGTTCAGGCTGTTATTCGCGGTATCGGGATAAACCACGGAGGGCGGACAAATTCCCTAACGGTAACGAGCCCGGATGCCCAAGCTGAATTGATCCAATCGGTTTACCGATCAGCAAGCGCAACACCAGAGAGTGTCGATTATATCGAAGCCCATGGGCCGGGAACGCCTTTGGGTGATCCAATTGAAATTTCAGGTTTAAAACAAGCTTTTGCAGCTCTTCACGAAGAAGCGGGGACCAAACCACAGCCCAACACCTGCGGAGTTGGCTCGGTGAAAACCAACATAGGCCACCTTGAAGGGGCAGCAGGTGTTGCGGGCATTGTCAAAGTGTTGGCGGCCTTACGGCATGAGAAATTCCCCGCTAATGTGGGCTTTGAGACACTGAACAGCTTGATTGATCTGGAGGGCACACCGTTTTGCATACAAAGCAAGACCACACCTTGGCTGAAAGGGGGTAGGCCGCGCCGCGCTGGCGTTAGCTCCTTTGGTTTTGGTGGCAGTAATGCTCATGTTTTGTTGGAAGGTTTCGACAATCCTACAAGCACGCAACAAGCAAACACGCCTGACGAAACCAGGGGCATAACATCTTTTATAATCCCTTTGTCGGCGCGCAGTGATGATAGGCTAAGGGCATATGCTACAGCCCTGCTTGAATTTATCGAGCGTGATCACGTGCAACCTCATAGCTTGCCAAATGTGGCCTATACCTATCAGACAGGCCGGGAGGCAATGGCAGTGCGTACCGCCTTTGTTGTACAAGAGATGGACGAGCTGCGTCAGGCGGTAAGAGATTATCTGCAAAATAGAGAAAACTCCGCCGTAATTTTGCCGGATACGGCCACCACTGAGGAAACGCCAGCCGCCACAGCGGTACGCTGGGTTAGGGCGGAAGTAGGTGACAGGGATGTTATTGATCAAGGGATAGCTGGTGCTCGCATATCAGTGCCTGTATATCCGTTCTCTCGCGACAAACACTGGATGGATATATTTCAAAACAGCAAGGATGAACGCCCTGTGCCTCATCCCCTTTTGCACCGGAATGTCTCGACCTTTGAAAGAATTGCGTTTCAAACAATATTGCGCGGTACTGAACCCGTTTGGGCGGATCACCATGTTGGGGGTGATCAGGTGCTTCCGGGTATGGTTTATCTGGAAATAGTGCGCGCTGCGGTTGGTTTGGTTGAGAGCTTTCCAGAAGGCGAACAGCCTGAAGATGTGCGGCAAAGGGTGTGCTTTGAAGATATTGTTTGGCTTCGCCCGGTTACCGCAAGTTCAAGCGCAGTTACTCTGAAGACCAGTCTGAAGCGTGCCGATAATGGTTTAATTGCCTTCACGGTTGAACGCGTCGAAGCTGATGGCAGTGTCACAGTTGTTGTTCAAGGGTCTGTGCATATACAAGGTGCTGAAGTTGGTGCGCGTGCGAAAGTAGATTTGGAGCATTTGCAAGAAACGCTTCAAGAAAGCCGGGACGTAAAAGCCTGTTATCAAACACTGCGGGATAGTGGTGTTCACCACGGGGCGGCGTTTCAGGTTCTCAAAAACATTCAGTGCGACAGTGAGGAAGTGCTGGCGGAATTGGCCTTATCCCGCCGTATGCGTGCCACCTTGGGGGCTCTACCTCTGCACCCCATTATGCTGGACGGTGCTATTCAGGCTTGGGCTGCTTTGGCGGACACACACTTGGTTGGTGCCGCTGTACCATTTGCCTGCGATAAAGTGGACGTTTATGGGCCCTGCGAGGCTTCAATGTGGGCTATAGTCCGCCCCACTAAAGATAAGAAAAACACAGAATCTGTCCAGCATTTGGATATTGAACTTTGTGACAAGCATGGGAATGTCCGTGTGGTTTTTCGTGATTTGATATTAAGGGTGATGACCAACAAACAAACCCTGCCCGTTCGCGACAAAACTCCCGGTCGTGACAAAACTCCCGGTCGTGACAAAACTGAGGAAGCACACCAGTTGATTTATGTTGCCGGTGTGTGGGAAGAACGCGCACTTGATCGCTCAAGGGCAGTTTCGTTTTCAGGGCAGGCAAAATTATTCTCTGCACACAAAGGGGCGCCGCTTGCCTCAGAGATGGGGAACTTCAAGCCTTGGGCATTTCACCAATTGCCGGATACCGGCGGGTGTGAGGACGCTGTCGCTGCTGAGCTATGGTTTACTTTCCTGCATCAGCAAATTAGCGGCTGGTTGGCTAAACGGTCCTCTGAGGACTGTAAATTCCTGATCCTTGTGCCGCAGCATATACCCCCGATGCTGACAGAGCCATTGTCTGCCTTGCTGAAAACAGCGGTTTTGGAAAACCCGAAAATCAGCGGTAGTATTATCCAAACTAGCGAAGATATCCCAGATGAAAATCATCTGAAAATTATTGAGGCTGAGCTGTGTAGCAGCAGCCGTTTTTCGTGTGTGCGGTATGACCGTGATTTGATCCGCAGTGTGTGGAGGCCGCGTGCCGTTCCTGTACCTGATACTGTTGCAAGCGCAACGGACGTATCTGTTGATGCAAATGGCGTTTACTGGATCACCGGCGGCGTTGGTGGCTTGGGGGCGCATTTTACAAACTGGCTAATCGCTTGTGGGGCAAAAAACATCGTCCTTAGTGGGCGACGCGCAAAGCTGGATGCTGCGGCCTTAGCCATGATTAAACAGCTGCAAGCAAATGACGTGTCCGTCCAGTATAAAGCGTGTGAAATAGCGGATGCGACATCTGTTGAAGGGTGTGTGGCCTGGATCGCCGAGCAGATAGGCCCCCTAAAAGGGATTATTCATGCAGCCGGAGTTCTGGAGGATGGTTTTATTTTCAACCAACCTCAGTCAGCGATCGCCAACGTGTTCGCCCCCAAGGTCGCTGGGCTGTATAATCTGGATGCTGCCACCTGTGATATAGACCTTGATTTTTTGGTTTTGTGTTCATCTGTGGCGGCGACGTTCGGCAATGCGGGTCAGGCGGTTTATGCCGGGGCCAATGCTTATATGGATGCGTTCGCTCAGCACCGCAGAGATATGGTGCAGAAAGGCGAGCGTAGAGGGCATACAGTTGCTATAGGCTGGCCGCTCTGGGGTGAGGGCGGCATGAAAGTGGATGCACCCACGCAAGAGGCAATGACGCTGCGATGGGGGACTGTTCCCATGACAACAGACGCAGGCTTGCAGGCATTATCGAACATTATCACTATGCCGACGGCCCTTAATTACACGGTTTTATATGGCTATGATGATCGCATAACAGGGTTTTTAGAAAGCTTTGGCTTACAGGATAAAACCAGCTCAAGCATTGCTGAAAGCGTCAGTGTTTCAGATAAAATAGTTGCAGGTGGTAGCCCTGAACCTGACAAGCAAGCTTTGCTTAAAGGCACCGTACAGTATTTGCGCGATGTGTTTGCTGATGTGTTGGAGTTTGAACCAGACCAGATACGGCCTAACCGCAAACTGGACGAATATGGACTAGAATCGATTTCTATTGTTGAAGCAACCAACCAGCTAGAGAAAACGTTAGGCCCTTTATCTAAAACTCTTTTGTTTGAATATGTGGACATCAACGGTATTGCCGGACATTTGCTGGAAACCCACCAGAGTGCGCTGGAGAAAATGTTGGCCAGCAAGCATACGACTTCACCTGAGCCTTCTGCATTAACCGCGAGCAGCCAAACGGCTGCGCATGAACAGCCGGTTGCGCATAAAAAAGAAATTGATCCAGAAACCGATCTAAAATCCGGGCGAACCCTAGCCTCTGGTCAAGACGGAGCAGCGAATTCTTCAAATAAATCCTCTAGCCACGATGTTGCGGTTATAGGCCTTTCTCTGCGTGTCGCTAAAGCCGAAGACCAAGACGCTTTTTGGGATATGCTGGCAGAAGGAATTGACGGGTTCGAACCATGGCCGCAGTCCCGTTGGGATCACGGGGCTATTTTGCACCCTGAACGGGATGTCCTTGGTAAAACGGTCGTTAAAACAGGCGTGTTCCTAGACGATATCGATAAATTCGATCCGCGTTATTTCCGTATATCGCAAGCCGAAGCAGAACTGATGTCACCTGAGGTCAGATTGTTTTTGGAGGCCAGTGTAAACGCCTTTGAAGATGCTGGATATTCCCGCGAATATATGGATCGCCGCTATGATGGGGATGTTGCGGTCATTATGGGGTCTATGACCAACGAATACCATCTGTATGGGTTCCAAAACATGCTGGTGCGTGGGTCAAAAGCAAGCGGGAGCTACACCGGCACGATCCCTAATATGGTCTCTTATTATTACGGATTTAAAGGCCCCTCTTATTTTCTTGATACCATGTGTTCGGCGTCTTCTACCTGTGTGCATGAAGCGGTGCATATGCTGCGAGCAGGGCGCTGTAAAATGGCCTTGGCAGGGGGCGTTAGCCTATTGCTGCACCCCCAGAAACTTATCGCCACGTCTCAAGAGCATTTCACCACAAAAACCGCCGATGTTATCCGGGGCTACGGTGTTGGAGCAGACGGCACGATACTGGGGGAAGGCGTTGGCGCGCTGGTTTTGAAAACACTTGAGGATGCAGAACGCGACGGAGATCATATTTACGGCGTTATTAAAGGCAGCGGGGTCAGTAATGCGGGGACACGCAACGGCTTTACGGTGCCGAACCCTAACCAGCAGGCCGTGGCTATCCAACATGCTCTGGATGACGCCGATATTGATGCTTCCACAATAGGCTATATTGAAGGGCACGGCTCTGGTACGGCCTTGGGTGATCCTATCGAGGTGAAGGCCTTAACACAGATATTTGCGGGCGAAGGTGTTGAAAATCAAACCTGCCCTATTGGCACGGTAAAAAGTAATGTGGCTCATTTGTTGGCTGCTTCCGGGTTAGCTGGTATTGCAAAAGTATTGATGCAGATGAAGCACCGCGAACTCGCCCCTTCCTTACATGCTGAAAAGTTAAACCCCGATATAGCTTTTGATAAAACGCCATTTTACGTGCAGCAGAAACGCGAAGTTTGGAGACGAAAACGCGATAAAGCTGGGCAGGAATTACCTCTCAGGGCCGGGGTAACATCAATTGGTGCGGGCGGCATGAATTCTCATATTATATTTGAGGAATACCGTGATGCACGGGTTCGCACTCATCCGCCTGTTCTGGGGCCTGAATTGTTGGTTTTCTCGGCGATGAACCAACGTTCTCTGCAAGCTGTAACGGATCGCTTTTGCCAGTATTTGGAACAAGCCTCCGATACGGCTTTGGGTGACATTGCCTATAGTTTGCAAGTTGGTAAGAATGAGCTGCCCTGTAGGCTTGCAGTTGTCGCGCGTGATTTTTCTGATTTGAAAACTCAATTGGAACGCTTTTCCGCAGCGCCTCAATCTGCGGGGCATTGGCATTATATCCCTTCTGTATTTTCTCAAGACGCGCCTGAGGACACAGAAGCATTAACCGCCGCGCTTCAAAGACGCGCTCTTGATGTTGTTGGCAAGGCTTGGACCGAAGGGGCAGTGATTGATTGGGAAGCCCTTAACCTAGATAGGGATATGCGCCGTGTATCCTTACCGGCTTATCCGTTTGAGCGTGTCAAATGCTGGTACAAAGATGCGCCGGACGCGCCTTCTGTAATTAATCCGCTTGGGTCGAAACTAAAATTACATCCGTTTGTTGGCAGCAACCAATCTGATCTGGGGGGCTTAATTTATACGACACCAATGTATTTAGAGGAGATGCAGGATTATCTTTTCACACAGGACCGTCAGCAATTTTTAAACCCGGTTTGCGCGGCAGAGGTTGTTATGGCGTTGGCCCGTATCGCAGGGTTGTCCGGTGATTTGATCTTAAAAGACCTTTCCGTGCAAAGTGATATAAAGTGGACTGACGTTCTAAGCGTGACCAGCAGGGTTACTCAAATTGCGAATGCAGAAGTTCAAATTCATGTGGACTGCTTAAGTGAGGAGGGCGCAAGACCTTGGGCTATCGGAGCTGTAGAATCCGGGCTCTCAGTTGCCGGAACAATGGCCCCTTATTTTGACATTGATGCCTTTTTTGACATTGATGCCTTGCGTGACACCGCGATTGAACATGTTGATCACGCAGTATTCTATAAGACTTTGGGCGATCAAGGATTTGGATTTGGCCCTTTCCTCGAGGTGGTGGAACGCGCTTACCGACTGGCAGATGGGCGTTTGCTTTGCAGTTTGCGCGCAGATGCTCCGCAACAGGATGGGTTCAAACGTAATTTACAACTTTCCGCCCCGGCATTAGCTGCGGCGCACCAATTGTTAGAAATGGCTGACAGTGGTTGGTCCAAGGCTGAGCACTGGCATTTGAAGCACGCGTATTTCACCAGTGGTGATGTGAGACATGTGTGCCTAGACCATAAAGCGCCAGATGGCTTTCAGTTGATTTTCTTGGATGCTGCAGCCAGGGCTGTTTGTCATTGGCAAGGAATAGCACGAGACAGCGTTGAGCTGCCGCTTGCGGCGCAAAGTCAAAACCCGATCAGTGAAAATCAGCCCAGTCAGCACCAAATTAGCCAAAGCTCTGTCCCAGATAATGTAAAAACAAACAGTCTGATCGTTCAAACATTATGTCAGCTCGCAGGGGATATTTTAAAGTTCCCCGCAGATGATATTGGTGTGCGCGACCCTTTTCATGATCTGGGTTTCGATTCTATTACCTTAACCAGATATGCCCATGACCTGAGCAATCGGCTTTCTGTTGAGATTTCTCCAGCCCTGTTTTTTGAATGCGAACATATAGAGGCGTTAAGCCAATATTTGATCGAGCATCACGGAGCCGTATTAGCATCTACCGAGCCTGTTACGCCGTCTGCTTCATCTGTTCAGAATAAGCCTCAAAGAACCTTGGCAGCCAGAGGCCCGGCCTCCCGCACTGTAACGTCAAGCCCTGCGGATGATGCCATCGCCATTATAGGTATGGCGGGGCGCTTCCCCGGAAGTGAGAATATTGAGAAATTCTTTGATCATCTGTTAGCGGGAGACAGCTTAATTGGTGATCTCCCATTAGAGCGATATCACGGCGAGTATTTATCCGGTTTGCAGCAAGCCAATTTTGTTAAACGGGGTGGCTTTCTGGAGGATGTTGATCAATTTGATGCGGCCTTTTTCAAAATATCACCAGTAGAAGCAGAGCGTATGGACCCGCAGCAACGTTTGTTGCTTCAGACGGTGTATCACGCGCTGGATCATGCGGGGTACGCACCCGCAGACCTACCGGAACATACAGGTGTGTTTGTCGGGGTTAGTGCGCTAGATTACGCCGAGTTGTTGCGCCAAAATGGTCTTGGCGCTGATGGGTATGCAGCAACTGGTAACTCACTGGCTATGGTGGCAAACCGGGTGTCGCACGCTTTAAATTTACACGGCCCCAGCCATGCGGTGGATACGGCCTGCTCTAGTTCGCTGATTGCCTTACAACAAGCCGCCCAAGCCATCCAAAGCGGGCGCTGTGATACGGCTTTGGTTGGCGGGGTAAACCTTTGCCTTTCCCGAGAAGGATTTGAAGCGCCGCTGGATGCGGGCATGTTAAGCCCTACAGGATACTGTAAAAGCTTTGGCCGTGATGCGGATGGCTATGTTCGGGGCGAAGGGGTGGCTACGTTGGTTGTCAAGCGTCTTGGTGATGCCAAGCGTGACGGCGATAATATTTTGGGTGTGCTTATAAGCGGTGCTGAAAACCACGGCGGCCATGCCGGGTCATTGACAGCTCCAAACGTGAAAGCACAGGCCGCTCTGGTACAGCAGGCAATGGCGGATATTGATCCGCGTTCTATTTCTTACATAGAAGCGCACGGAACAGGCACCCAGCTTGGTGATGCTGTTGAGGTTAACGGGTTAAAGCAGGCCTATGCGGCCCTGATGCAAGGCCAGTCCGTGGATGCTCCTTTCATTGGGTTGGGATCGGTTAAATCTAATATTGGTCACTTAGAAGCTGCTGCTGGTTTGGCGGGGGTGATAAAGGTGTTGATGGCGATGCAACAGCAGGCGTTGCCGCAAACCCTGCACTGTAAGGATGTTAGCCCGCATGCTAGCTTGGAGGGATCTCCCTTTTATCTGTTGCAAGACCAAGCACATTGGCCGCACTCGGTTGATAGCAGTGGGGCTCGACTGCCTAGACGAGCCGCAGTTAGCAGCTTTGGATTTGGCGGCGCGAACGCACATGTGGTGTTAGAAGAAGCGCCTTATGGCCATGTGGCTAACCGCCAGCCTCGTCCAGCAACAGCTTTTGCGCAAACACGCTATTGGATACCCAAAGGGGACGATACATTTTCAGAAACGGTGTTGCTGGCCCCCAACTGGGAAAAAGCGGCTTTGGGTGAACCAAATGGCCGCAAATATGCTGCACGCCATATTGTTCCATGTGAAATTATGGTTTCGCAAATACACGGCGGTCAGGTGCATTTTGTTGATACTGGCGGCGGCGATATTGGTACACGTTACGCTGTGATGGCACAGTCTCTACTTGTGGTCTTACAGGGGCTGATGCGTGAGGCTGGACAGGGTAAAACGCTGATACAGTTGGTGGTGCCTTATGCCGGTGATAGCTCGGATGATCGTGAACTTTTTGCGGGTTTGGCAGGTATGCTGGAAACAGCAAACGTTGAACATCCCAATATTTTGGGGCAGGTTATTGAAGTGCCTGCGGATATTGCATCTGAGCCTTTGGCGTCACTGTTGGCCAGCGAGATGGGGTCTTGTCATAAGCGTGTCCGTTACCTTCAGGGGCACCGCTATGTATGCTCATGGCAAGACACTTCACCTTCCCTAGCGCTTTCCGACCGAGCATATACCAAGGTCAGTCTGATCACTGGCGGCTTGGGTGGTTTGGGCCGCTTGGTTGCAACAGATATTGCAGCAAGCCAAAAGGGTGCGGTGATTATTCTGACTGGTCGATCTCCGCTGAGTGAGGACCATACGGCCTTTATGGGGGGGCTACGCCGTCAGGGCGCAACCGTTCAATATATTCAGGCGGATGTTGCTGATAGGGCTGCTGTTGCCCTTATGGTGGGCCAAATCCAAAGGCAGCACGGCAGTTTGAATGCTATCTTCCACTGTGCGGGTTACTTGCGCGACGGATATATTCAGTACAAAAATAAAACAGACCTTCTTGCTGTATTGGCACCAAAAGTATCCGGGGCTTTAGCCTTGGTAGAGGCTTGCCGCACAGTAAATCTGGATACTTTTGTTCTATTCTCATCTTTGGCCGGTGTGACCGGGAACGAGGGGCAGGCGGATTATGCAGCCGCAAATGGATTTTTAGATGCTCTGGCAGATAGAAGCTCTGGGAAAATCATATCTATCAACTGGCCGTTATGGCGACATGGCGGCATGCAGGTTGATACGGCTGTAGAAGAAAGACTATATCGGCAGATGGGCCAAAGGCCGCTGGAAACAGCGCAGGGACTTGCAGTAATATCTTATGCTGTAAATGCTGGTTTAGACAGGCTGGCGGTGGTTTCCGGCGATACAGCGCGTATTAGGAAATATTTCACAGGCCGTGCTCAATTGGAACATGCTGCCTCATCTGCCTCATCTGCGCCTCAAAACACCGCTAACGCGCAAGGGAAAACCCCTGAGAATTCGGATGAGAGGCAGTTGCGGGCAAGTATAATTTCGGCTCTTTCTGATCTGTTTGCAAAGGCCAGTGGGTTTGCTGCTGCGGATATTGATGCCGGTACGCCACTTGAAGAATACGGTATCGATTCTTTAATGATCACACGTCTAAATGGGGCGCTGGGCAAGGTTTTTGGCGCGCTACCCAAAACACTTTTCTTCCAGTATCGCACTTTGCAGGAAATCGTGGATTATCTGTTGCAAGAACAGCGGCAACGTTGCTTGGATTGGGTAGGCCATGTGGATGATCTGGTAGAAAATGGACCTATGGTGTCAAAAGGTAGCGACCATGAAAAAGCTCCGCAACCAGCTGGCTATTCAGCGGGGTCTGGCGGTGCCGGGGTTGAACCGGTGGCCATCATTGGCATTAGTGGCCAGTATCCGGGCGGCGATGATCTTGATGAATTATGGGCAACGCTAAATTCTGATACGGATGTGATTAGTGAAATCCCTGAAGAACGTTGGTCTTTAGATGGGTTTTACAATGCAGACCCAGAGGAAGCAGTGCAGCAAGGCCTCAGCTATGCAAAGTGGGGTGGTTTCCTGAAGGGGTTTGCTGATTTTGACCCGCTGTTTTTCAAAATATCGCCGCGGGATGCCGCCGCAATGGACCCACAGGAACGCCTATTTTTAATGAGCGCATGGGCGGCTTGTGAGGATGCAGGATATAGCCCAGAACGCTTGCGCAGGCTCACAGCTGGGCAGGTTGGCGTTTTTGCCGGAGTGACAAAAACCGGTTTTGCCCTGCATGGCCCATTTGAAAGCAATGAAGGCACTATAGTGCGCCCCTCAACATCGTTTGCCAGTGTTGCAAACCGTGTTTCGCATGCACTTGATATTTCGGGCCCCAGCATGCCGGTTGATACCATGTGTTCGTCATCGCTAACGGCTATCCACGAGGCCTGTGCTTATGTCCGGGCTCATGACGGTGCTATGGCTTTGGCTGGCGGCGTAAATTTGTATCTGCATCCTTCCAACTTTGTCGAATTATGCGCGGCTGGAATGCTTAGCACGGATGGGCGCTGCAAAAGTTTTGGAGAGGGTGCAAACGGATTTGTTCCCGGCGAAGGCGTTGGGTGCGTCCTTTTGAAACCCCTGTCTCGTGCCGTGGCCGACGGTGATCATATTCATGCGGTTATTCGCGGTAGCGCTGTTAATCACGGCGGCCGAAATCACGGCTATACTGTTCCTAACCCGGCAGCGCAAAGTGCCGTTATTCAAGCTGCAATGCAGCAGGCTGGCGTTACGGCTGATGAGGTTGCTTATATTGAAGCACATGGGACCGGCACGGCGCTGGGAGACCCAATTGAAGTGGAGGGGCTGACACAGGCCTTCCGCTTGGATACCAACGCTAATGGTTTCTGTGCGCTTGGGTCTGTAAAATCAGTTATGGGACACCTTGAGGCGGCGGCGGGCATTGCTGGGTTAACCAAGATTATTTTGCAAATGAAGCATGCTGCATTGGCACCTACCCGCCATGTTACCTCTACCAATCCCAATATTAATTTTGATGCAACGCCATTTATTTTACAGCGCACAGGCGCGCCTTGGCCAGCGACAAAACCACATATCGCAGGCCTTTCGTCATTTGGGGCGGGGGGTGCAAATGTTCATATGATTATCGAGGCTTGGGCCAAGCCGAACGGGAATACACAGTCGGCAGCAGCGCGCAATGAGACACACGCAGTGATCTTGTCAGCCCGTGATCCAGAGCAATTACGAGATCAGGCTAAACGGCTTTTGGCATTTCTGGAAAAGAATGAAGGGGCAGATAGCGCGCCCCAAAGCGGCAGCGTTTCACAGGCTGCCCTGATCGCACATTTAGCTCAGCTACTTGATGTTGGTGTTAATGATATTGCACCAGATGATCCATTTGATGTGCTGGGTATGGAACCAAGGCACTGGATAGCATTGGATCGCTGGTTAGAGGATGATCATAATATCAGGCTGGATATTGCCGATATTGCCCATCTTGATACTCCGTTGGAACTTGAGGCGCTGTTGGCTAACGAGGATGGCATAAGGCCTGATATCTCGGAAATTGATCTGGGTGATATTGCATACACACTACAAGTCGGGCGCGCCGCGCTGCCTTGCCGGGCAGGCTTTGCTGTGAAAGATACAGCTGCGTTGCTGGATGGATTGCGGCATTATGTATCCGGTCGCGATGGATATTCTGGGCTTTTTGTTGATCAGGGCCAAGGTCACCCCGGAGCTGTAAAAAGCTTGATCGGTGATGATATGCTAGGAGAGGTTGTTGAGCGTTATTGGCATCAGGGGCGCATTGACAAGGTTGTTCAATTATGGGTCACCGGCGTTGAGGTTGATTGGCTAACACTGAGGGCTGGCTCTTCTCGGCAGACTGTTGCTTTACCAACTTATCCTTTTGCTCATGAGCAATATTGGATACCCAACCGTCAGGTTCCGCGACAATTTGGTCGTGTTATTGCAGAAATCGAAAAACATCAGGGCGATAGTGTTTTGCTGAAGGCAACCGAGCGTCTGGAAAGTCGTCTGGCGGGCCTGTTGAAAGCTATTTTGGCTAATGTTCCATCAGCAGACATTATCCAGAAGTACCAGCCTTGGCACACGGCAGCCCTTGAGGCGCTAACGGGATTTGACGGCACACCAGATGTAGCCCTTGATCAAGCTTGGGACAAATGGCGCACGGATACCAGTTCCTCATGCACAAACATGGCACAAGTGGTTTTGGCTGAGACAGCCCTAAGATCCCTGCCGGATGTTTTAATAGGCGCAAAAAAAGCAACCGATGTTCTGTTCCCCGGTGGATCCTTAGAGCAGGTTGAAGCCGTGTATAAGGAAAATCCAATAGCTGCGCGTTTCAGCCAAACCTTGGCTCAGGCTGCGGCTGCTTTCGTGCATGATAAAGCCCGGCAGACACCATCAAAAGCTATTCGGATATTGGAAATTGGGGCAGGGACAGGTGGCACTAGCGAGCAAGTTTTTGAAGCCCTTCGCCCCTATGAAAATAATATAGCCGAATATTGTTATAGTGATATTTCGCGAGCATTTTTAATTCATGCTGAGCGCGAATATGCTGCCGAGGTTCCGTATCTGAGCACCGCGATTTTTGACGTGGAAAAACCACTGGCAGGGCAGGGCATTGACGCGGGGCGCTATGATTTAATTATCGCCGCTAACATATTGCACGCAACTGCAGACATACAGCAAACACTAACAACTGTAGGCACGGCACTTAGCGCCGGTGGTTTATTGCTGATCAATGAGACAAGCAAGGCGACATTGTTTACCCATATTACATTTGGTTTGCTGGATGGTTGGTGGCGGTTCACGGACCCGGAATGCCGCATTGCGGGAACCCCGTCGTTAACAGGGGAAAGCTGGCAGCGGGTATTTTCGCAAGTCGGTTTGAAGAATATGACAGTTTCATCAGCCGAGGAAGCACTGTTAGGACAACAAATTCTGGCAGCGCAAGCGCCTACGTTAAATGACAGTGATCAATCCCGTGCGGCAAAGGCGGCATATAGTGATCAACGACCTGTCACAAGGGTAATGGACAAGCCAGACAGTCGCGAAACAATTAGCGGTAGCTCTGCAGGAAACCTTGGTGGGAGCCTCGGCGAAAATCTTAACCATAATCTTCGTGATATTATCCTAGACCATCTAGCCATAACCTTGAACATACCCGCTGCTAAAATTGGTGTTGATCAGGCTTTTGCCGACCTTGGTATGGATTCAATTCTGGGTGCTGATTGGGTGCGCCGATTGCGAAA
>WFTS01000018.1 GCA_015485385.1 Kordiimonadales bacterium
GCCCCTATCTTTGTGCTTAGGGTGCCAAGCCCTTGGATAGAGCCTTCGACTAGATCGCCGGGGACCACAGGGCCAACACCTGCGGGCGTTCCCATATAAATAAGGTCGCCAGGGTAAAGATCAAAAAAGCCAGAGAGTGTGCTGATGGTCTCCGCGACCGACCATATCATTTCTCCCAGTGTGGCTTTTTGCCGAAACACACCGTTTACCTTGAGGCCGATGCCGGTCTCAGCGGTTAAGGTGATTTCATCCGCCGGGACGATAGCCCCAATTGCGGCAGAATGATCAAAGCCTTTTGCCGTGTCCCATGGTCTGCCTGCGTCTTTGGCCTCATGCTGAAGGTCACGCCGGGTGAAATCATTTCCAACGGCATAGCCAAAAATAATTTTCTCGGCATCTGCCACACTGGCTCCGCGCGCAAAGCCATTAAGGGCAACCACAAGTTCAACTTCATGATGCAGATTTTCAGTGGCTGGCGGATAGGGTAAAATCTCCCCGTTTTCCAAAATAGCATCGGCTGGTTTGGTAAAAAAACATGGAGGTTCGCGGCTTGGGTCGCTGCCCATTTCAATCACATGATCACGGTAATTACGGCCCACACAGAAAATGCGCCGCACAGGGAAGCGTTTGCTGCTCCCTCGGATCGTGACCGATGGATGAGGCGCTGGTTTAAATAGAAAGCTCATGATTTCCCTCACTGTGTTGGCACGAAAGGTTTCAGACCCCTTAGACTATGCCTGATAAGCATATATGGTGCGAGGGCGGTTTTTAAATGGTGAAAGCGTTATTTTTTCGGCTCGGTGGGCGGGATGTCAATCACCGCCGTGACCTTATTCCCTTTGCCTTCATAGCGAAGGGACGAAAAGGAAATGCTTTTGGCGAAGGCGATGCCGCGCCCGTGCAGGTCATCCATTCTGGCGGGGTCTATTTCCAAGAAGTTTTTGAAATCAAAGCCGTCGCCTTGATCTTCAATATGGACCTTAATCTGGCTATCTGAGCGTTCAAATGCAATGCGAACAATCCGGTCGGCATAAGGCCCGGAAGCGAGGCGGCGTTCAATTTCCGCAGTCCAGGCATCTTCTTTTAACAGGCGCGATTTATCTGCATAATCCAGTGCAAGGTTGCCGTGTTCAACAGCATTGACCAACAGTTCGGTAAAGCCAAGGGCTGCCCCTTCAGGGCTTGGGCAAACACGCGCTAATGTGAAGGCAATGTCTTTTGCCTCTGTGGGGGTCCGAAACTCTAGTACGGCAGACCGAACTTGATGGATTGTGTTGCCGGGTTTGGTTAGCCCATCAAGCGCGCTTTGGTAGCGGTGCAACAGGTCTTCAAAGGTGGCGGTGTCTTTACCTTGGGTTAGCAGACCAGTGTCCAGCGCATTGTGGTCTAATAATGCCTCTAAACGGCGATTAAGATGTCTGTTGGCTTTCTCCGCAGTGACAAGCTGGCTTTTGATCGTGGCGATCAAAAGTTCAAAATCCACTGGTTTGGTTAGATAATCAGACGCCCCAAGCTCGCGAGCGATCAATTCATTATCGCGGTCGGCATAGGCTGTTAGAAACAGAAAGGGGACATCAGATATGTCCGGGTATTCCTCATGAAACTTTTTGAAAAACTCATGCCCATTAAGGCGGGGCATTGAGACATCGGATATAATCATATCCGGTTTGAAATCCGGGGCTTTCTCAAGCCCATCAAGGCCGTCGAAGGCTTCTTCAACCTGAAATCCTTCCATTTCCAAAATACCAACGATATCCTCGCGCACGTCGGCTTCATCTTCAACAACCAGTATTCTTATCATAGTGGGTTTGCCTTGTTTATTTTGGCTGGTCTTATTCTCGCTTGGGGCCAAAGTCTCAGTTCCGCTATGCGGCGTTTCGCTTTATAATCGGTAGATGGACCGTGAAGATTGATCCCTCACCAACTTTGCTTTTCAACGAAATGTCGCCGTCTTGCAGCCGCAATAGGTTTTTTACCAAGTTCAACCCGATCCCGGTGCCGCTGATGCCGCGTGACGTGCTGGCGCGGAAATATTTTCCAAATAATTTCCCGTGTTCTGCTTGCGGAATACCGACACCATAATCCTGAACGGCAATGTAAATTTTATTGCCGTCCCGCCAGCCGCGCACTTTAATTTTGTCTGCATTGGGCGAATATTTTATCGCGTTGGAGAGGAGGTTGCTAAAGATGTGACCGCAGGCTTTTCTGTCAGCATAAAAGCTTTTAGGCAGGGCTTCGATATCACAGTCTATGGTGTGGCTGTCGGAGGCTTCACTTAATTGGTTGCAATGCTCTAGCAGATATTCTTTTAAATTAAAATCTGCCCGCGTGATGTGGAAGCCGCTTTTTTCCAAAGCGCTTGAGGCCAAAATATCATCGATTAAACCATTCATACGGGTGACTGCGCGGCGGATTTTTTTGGTCTTTTCTTGAACCTTTTCTGGCTGTCCGGCTTTGCTGAGGCGGTTTATCATCTGCGCGCCTCCATCGATAATGGCCAGAGGCGTACGGAATTCATGGCTGATAACCGAAACAAATTCCTTTTGCGCTTGACGTGCGCGGGTTTCCGCAAATAGTGCCGACGCAAGTTCTTGCGACTGTTTGTGCAGTTCACGTTCCATGGTTTTTATCTTGGAAACATCTTGAATGATAACTTGTGCCAAGGGGGTTTCGTTCCACGGCATTAGGCTGACAATCAATTGTATAGACCGTTGCCTACCGTTGGGGTCGGTCAGAATAAGATCTGTTTGGTTGAAGGCCTCGTTATTGGAAAAGACTTTTGAAAAACGCTCAAAAAGGTCGGCGTCATCGTCGCCATCGATAAAGTCCAAACAGTGCCTGCCGATAAGCTCCTCGGTGGGGAGCCCAACAAGAGTAGAGACCGCCTGATTGGCAAAAATGATGCTTTGTTCTTGGTGTAACACTAGCCCAATGGGCATAAGTTCTAATAACATTCCAAGGCGTTGGTCGGTTTCCTTGAGAAAGCGTTTTAGTTTTTTTGCAGATTTTTCTGTCTCAAGGTCGTCGATAAAAAGGCCGCTAAAAGGAGCCTCAGGCGGATCAACAACGGAAGCTGCGCCGTGGGGACTGTTTTCCTCCTCATGGCTGCTGTTCGTGTCAGTGTCTGTCGAGGGGGCTATGCCCACAATTATCTCCAAAATAAAATATAGGACAGAGAATACACGGCTACAGATCGCATGACTTTTAGCGCCCTAGTATCCACGCAATTTCCTACAAATGGGTTAATAATTTATCGTTGGTGTGGGGGAAATAGAAGCAAACGGAGAAAAACGCGCTTTTCTTGGCTGGAAACTTATTCTTGACCAAATAGTCAGGAATACATAAGATGCTGCCAGAGAAGACTTTAAGAGGACGTAGTTATGTCGCTTAGACCATCTAAGGCATCAGGCCCAGACGAAACTTCAGGCCCAGACGAAACTTCAGGCCAAAACGGGCTTTCAGGCGAGGATATCGACAAAAACTTTAGCGATTTGCATGACCCATTGTCGTTACTGCAAGCCAAAGCTGAGGCTGATCGTTGCCTATATTGTTATGATGCACCTTGCATAGAGGCATGTCCTACGTCAATTGATATTCCCACTTTTATCCACCAAATTCGTACGGATAATATGGTGGGCTCGGCAAAGACAATTCTTAGTCAGAATATTATGGGCGGCACATGTGCGCGCGCTTGCCCAACTGAAATCCTGTGCGAACAAGCGTGTGTGTTAAATGTATCGAATGAACAGCCCGTTGAAATTGGCCTGTTACAGCGTCATGCGGTTGATCATCTTCTCGCTAAGGGGGGCGCGCATCCGTTTGAGCGCGGTCCGGATACAGGCAAGCGCATTGCGGTTGTGGGTGCGGGGCCAGCGGGCCTTAGTTGCGCACACCGGCTGGCGGTCTATGGTCACAGCGTTACGGTGTTTGAAGCCAAAGCTAAGCCGGGCGGCCTGAATGAATACGGCCTTGCGGCTTATAAAATGGTCGATGATTTCGCACAAAAAGAAGTGGAATTCCTGCTTGGCATCGGCGGCATTGAGGTAAAATATAACCAAAGCCTTGGTGGTACAGTTGCGCTTGATACGCTGCGGGCAGATTTTGATGCGGTGTATTTGGGTATTGGTCTGGGGGCGACTAATGCCCTGGGGCTTGCCGGCGAAGACATGGACGGCGTGATGGATGCCGTTGATTTTATCGAAGAAATTCGTCAGGCGGATGATAAATCTACGGTAAACGCCGGGCGCAATGTTATTGTGATCGGCGCGGGCAACACGGCGATTGACGCAGCCGTGCAGGCCAAACGCCTCAGCGCTGAAACAGTGACACTGGTTTATAGGCGCGGTGAAGCGCAGATGAGCGCCACCGATTTCGAGGTGAATTTAGCGCGCACAAACGGCGTGGATGTACGCCTGTTTGCCTCGCCGGTTAAAATTCAAGGCGAGGGCCATGTCACGGGCATGACTTTCGAGCGCAATGCCATTGAAGGCGGCAAACTTGTTGGCACAGGTACAACATTTGCTCTGCCTGCAGATAAAGTCTTTAAAGCGATTGGGCAAAAGATAGCCCCTGATATGCTGAAAGATTTTGTGCTCGACGGCCATAAGATTAAGGTTAATGACAGGTTTGAAACCTCGCTTGACGGCGTGTTCGCAGGGGGGGACTGTATTAAATCGGGTGAAGACCTAACCGTGCAGGCGGTGGAGGACGGCAAGCGGGCCGCGCAGGCTATTCACAAGCAGCTAAACACCGGTGGGGAGGCTTAACATGGCTGATTTACGCTGTACTATCGCGGGCGTTGAAAGCATCAATCCGTTTTGGCTGGCCTCTGCGCCGCCTACGGATAAATACATCAATGTTGTACGCGCCTTTGAAGCAGGCTGGGGCGGTGTAGTTTGGAAAACACTGGGCGAAGATCCTCCGGTTATCAATGTGTCTTCCCGTTACGGTGTGCACAAAAATGGCAATCAGGCGATTTTGGGCATCAATAATATTGAACTGATTACCGACAGGCCCTTGGAAACCAATTTAGCGGAAATCCGGCAAATCCGTAAAGAATGGCCCGACCGTGTTATCATCGGTTCGATGATGGCGGTGATCGAAGAAGATGTTTGGAAAAGCCTCGCGGTGAAAATTGCCGACGCCGGTGTGCAGGGGATCGAGCTGAACCTTGGCTGCCCCCACGGCATGTGCGAACGCGGCATGGGCTCTGCCATTGGGCAAGTGCCTGAAATGGTCGAAAAAGTGACACGCTGGGTAAAAGACGTGGTGGATATACCCGTCTTTACCAAGTTAACCCCCAATATTACCAATATACTGTGGTCGGCTGAGGCCGCGCAGGCGGGCGGTGCGGATGCGGTTTCGTTGATCAATACCGTGAATTCGATCGTTTCGGTTGATCTGGACGCCATGGCGCCGAACCCTGTTGTGGACGGCAAGGGCACGCACGGTGGTTACTGCGGCAGTGCAGTGAAACCTATTGCCTTGAATATGGTCGCGGAAATTGCCCGCAACCCGGAGACACGCACTTTGAAAATGTCAGCCATTGGCGGCATTGAAACATGGCGCGATGCGGCTGAGTTTCTGGCGCTTGGCGCTGAAGGACTTCAGGTTTGCACCGCTGCTATGCTGTACGGCTTTCGTATTGTTGACGATATGATCGCGGGGCTGTCCGACTGGATGGACGAAAAAGGCTATGCGTCTATTGAGGACTTCAGGGGTATGGCGACCCCCAATGTGGTGGACTGGAATGCCCTGAATATGAACTTTGACACCAAAGCTTTCATCAACCCGGATAAATGTATCGAATGTGGTCGCTGCCATATTGCGTGCGAAGATACATCGCATCAGGCGATTGAATTTGCGGTCGCTGAGGACGGCAAGCGAAGCTTTACGGTGATTGACGAAGACTGTGTGGGCTGTAATCTGTGTGAGCTAATTTGCCCTGTGCCGGACTGCATTGAAATGCGACCGGTAGACAACGGCAAACCGTACCTGACTTGGCCCGAACATCCAATGAACCCAATGAAAACGGCAGACTAGCCAAACAAGGGGGAGAAAGACCATGAGCGCGATAGCGGCAAACGACAAAGCCAACGACCTTGAAGCCTACTGGATGCCGTTTACGGCAAACCGGCAGTTTAAGGCCAACCCTAGAATGGTTGTGGGTGCGGATGGTATGCATTTCACATTGTCGGATGGCCGCAAACTGTTGGACGGTATCGCTGGCCTTTGGTGCTGTAACGCCGGGCACAATAGGCCGCGTATCGTTGAAGCGATCCAGCGCCAAGTCACAGAACTTGATTATTCTCCCGCATTTCAGATGGGCCACCCCAAACAGTTTGAACTGGCAAGCCGCCTCGCGCGCATGATGCCGGGGGATCTCAATAAAGTATTTTTCACCAATTCAGGGTCGGAATCGGTTGAAACCGCGCTCAAGATGGCAATCGCCTATCACCGGGCGCGCGGGGAAGGCCACCGCACGCGTCTTATTGGCCGGGAAAAAGGCTATCACGGTGTAAACTTTGGCGGCATGTCGGTGGGCGGTATGCCCGCCAACAGGAAGATGTTTGGCACCCTGATGACCGGCGTTGACCACCTGAGGCACACCCACGGCATTGAGGGCAATAGCTATTCAAAAGGCCAGCCGGACAACGGCGCTGACTATGCCGACGATCTGATCCGTCTGTGCGAACTGCATGACCCATCCACCATCGCAGCGGTTATTGTTGAGCCGCTGGCGGGCTCTGCGGGGGTGATTTTGCCGCCCAAAGGTTATCTGGAGCGCTTGCGTAAAATCTGTGATCAGCACGGTATATTATTGATATTTGATGAGGTCATCACCGCGTTTGGCCGTCTGGGCACACCGTTTGCCGTGAATAAATTCGACGTGGAACCGGATATTGTCACCACGGCCAAAGCCCTAGCGAACGGAGTGATCCCTATGGGCGCGGTCTTTGTGCAAGACAAGATTTACGACGCCTTTATGACCGGCCCTGAAAATATGGTGGAATTTTTCCACGGCTATACATTTTCTGGCAACCCAATGGCGTGCGCGGCGGCATTAGGCACCTTGGACACATACGAGGAAGAAGGGCTGCTAACTCGAGGGGCGGACCTATCTGATTATTGGCAGGATGCTGTCCACAGCCTGAAGGGCACGCGCCATGTGATCGACCTTCGCAATTTGGGGCTGATCGCAGGGATTGAGCTGGAACCCCGTCCCGGCAAACCCACTGCACGCGCGTTTGAAGTGTTCCTGAAGGCGTATGAAGCCGGACTTCTTATTCGCACAACGGGCGATACGATCGCACTGTCACCCCCGCTTATCATTGAAAAATCACAGATTGATTTCGCGTTCGAGACGCTTGCTACAATCATTAAATCACTGGATTAAATCCTATGGACCTTGTTGAACATATCATTGGTGGCGAGCATACGTCGGGCACCACAACTGACCGCCAAGCGGTTTTTTATCCGGTAACGGGCGAACAAACACGCGAAGTTGTGCTTGGGGCCGCCAAGGATATTGACGCGGCGGTTACGGCAGCGAAAACAGCCTTTGACGGTTGGTCTGCAACGCCGCCCGCCAAGCGCGCTCGCGTGATGTTTCGCATGCGCGAAATTCTAGAGCGCCGCGCCGATGAAGTGGCCCGCACTATCAGTATGGAACACGGCAAAACCCACGATGATGCGCTGGGTGAAGTCACCCGCGCCTTGGAAGTGGTGGAATATGCTTGCGGCATCCCCGAAAAGCTGAAGGGTAATTTCAGCCGCGACGTAGGCCCCGGCATTGATACCTGCGACGAACGCCAACCGCTGGGTGTGGTGGCTGGTATTACGCCTTTTAACTTCCCGTCGATGGTGCCTTTATGGA
>WFTS01000019.1 GCA_015485385.1 Kordiimonadales bacterium
ATTACCGTCCACAGTTTTACTTCCGCACCACGGACGTAACCGGCAATGTTGAACTGCCATCTGGCACGGAAATGGTTATGCCTGGTGACAATGTGAACCTGACGGTTGAGCTTATCGCGCCTATCGCGATGGATGAAGGCCTGCGCTTCGCAATCCGCGAAGGTGGCCGCACCGTCGGCGCTGGTGTCGTTGCTAAAGTTATTGAATAGGTTCAAGCAATTAATAGAAAGAGGGCCGGCTTTGTCGGCCCTTTTTCTTGCTTGCAAAATTTGACCCATTGCTAGGGCAGGCTAAGTCATTTTAACAATGACGAAAAAAGTGCTTGCAAGGGGGGCTCGCGAACGGTAAACCGCACCCCTTGTGAAGAACGAGAAATTGGTAGAGGGGCGTAGCTCAGTTGGTAGAGCACCGGTCTCCAAAACCGGGTGTCGTGAGTTCGAGTCTCTCCGCCCCTGCCAACCGACTAAAAATAGGACCTTAAGTGAAGGTTCGCTTGTAACGAATTGTTTAGCCTGCGTTTTTAGGAATAATTACGCGGGCTTGTTGGGCAAAAAGAGGACGCATAATGGCAAATACATCGCCAGGTGAATTTTTCCGTCAAGTACGGCGCGAGGCTTCCAAGGTAACTTGGCCGACGCCGAAAGAAGCGGGAATCACCTCCGTCATGGTTTTTATCATGGTGGTGATCATGGCGATTTTTTTCCTTGGTGTGGATTTTTTCTTGAATCTCGGCATTCAGTCCCTGCTTGGTCTTGGAGAGTAAAGTGAGCAAATCACGCTGGTATATTATACACGCCTACTCAGGCTATGAAGCAAAAGTGGCCGCTGCTATAAAAGAGCAGGCCGTACTGCAAGGGCTTGAGGCACTGGTCGATGATGTGATCGTGCCGACTGAGGAAGTGATTGAGGTCCGGAAGGGCAAGAAGGTAACATCTGAGAAGAAATTCTTCCCAGGATATGTTTTGATTCATATGGTTTTGACCGACGATACATATCACCTTGTGCAGGGCCACGCTAAAGTAACGGGTTTTCTGGGGCCGCAAGGTCGCCCAAGCCCGATTTCAGATGCTGAGGCTGCGCGCATTCTTAACCAAGTTGAAGAAGGTGTCGAGCGCCCACGTCCGAATATCACGTTTGAGATTGGCGAAGAAGTGCGCGTAACCGATGGTCCGTTTGCAAGCTTTAACGGTGCAGTTGAGGATGTGGACGAAGATAAAGCGCGCTTGAAAGTGTCGGTATCGATCTTTGGTCGTGCAACTCCGGTTGAGCTTGAATATTCGCAAGTGGAAAAGATTTTATAAGATTTTGGGGCTTTGCCCCGAATGAGCGTGCGGAAGGCTAGCCATTTGCCGTACCGCGCACCCTAAAGGAAACAGGCTTGATGCTTTGTTTCATTTGTCCTTAGAAAGGGAATTGTAATGGCGAAGAAGATTGATGGGTACCTGAAGCTTCAGGTGCCGGCAGGTAGTGCCAACCCTTCACCTCCGATCGGCCCTGCGCTCGGTCAGCGTGGTGTTAATATTATGGAATTCTGTAAGGCGTTTAACGCTCAGACACAGAAGATGGAAAAAGGGATGCCAATCCCAACGCTCATCACTGTGTATGCAGACCGTTCTTTCACATTTGAGATCAAGACTGCTCCGGCGTCTTATTACCTTAAAAAAGCAGCTGGCCTTAAATCTGGTGGTGCTACACCGGGCCGCGAAACAGCTGGTACGGTTACACGTGCACAGGTAAAAGAGATAGCGGAAGCAAAAATGATTGACCTTAGCGCGAATGACATCGATGCAGCCATGCTGATCATCGAAGGCTCTGCTCGCTCTATGGGCTTGAAGGTGGAGGGCTAATACCGTGGCTAAAAATACAAAACGTTTGAAAAAAGCCTGGGACGGTCTGGACCGTGAAAAGCTTTATACAGTTGCGGAGGCTGTTTCTGAATTGAAGTCACGCTCGGCTGTGAAATTCGATGAAACAATCGAGGTTTCCTTAAATCTTGGTGTTGATCCTCGCCACGCTGACCAGATGGTTCGCGGTGTTGTCTCGCTGCCGCATGGCACAGGTAAAACACTACGGGTTGCTGTTTTTGCTCGTGCAGCCAAGGCTGAGGAAGCAACAGCTGCGGGCGCTGATATTGTTGGTGCTGAAGACCTAATGGCTGAAATCCAAAAAGGTAACATGGATTTTGACCGTGTAATCGCGACGCCTGACATGATGGCTGTTGTTGGTCGTCTTGGTAAAGTACTTGGCCCTAAAGGCCTGATGCCGAACCCAAAGCTTGGCACTGTAACAATGGATGTTAAAGGTGCCGTTGAAGCCGCTAAAGCTGGCCAGGTAGAATACCGTGTTGAAAAAGCAGGTATTGTACACGGCGGTGTTGGAAAAGTTAGCTTTGACGAGAGCGCGATTGTTGAGAATGTGAATTCATTCTTAAATGCTGTTATCAAGGCAAAGCCGTCAGGGGCTAAGGGAACATACGTTAAACGTGTTGCCGTTACCTCTTCTATGGGCCCAGGCCTGAAGATCGACGTAGCGTCCATCGGGGCGTAATGAAGAATTTGTGCTGGAACCTTTTTGGTTTCGGCACGAACATTTAGGCGGCTGTTTTGCCTGAATGAGAGTATCTGTCCGAGATTGCAGGTGTTCTGGTGTGTGTTGCTAGTTTTGACTGCCAGAGCTTAAAAGAACCATTTGTCGCGAAAGTGCGGCCTGCATGAGATGGGGTTAGGAATTTGCCATCAGGGTTACCTGCTGGTATATCGCGGTTCCTACAGGATTGGGTGTAACCCATTCTGCGACCCTGGACAGGGTAGCGTATCATTTTGCCTAACGGGTATCCGCTAGGCCGGTGGTACATGGCTCAAATGACGAGAACCAAGTTTGCCTTTGTTTGGCATGGTTTTCAAAGTCGGAGACAAAAAGTGGAAAGAGCCGAAAAGCAGGATCTGGTTGCATCCATGCATGATGTTTTCTCTGCAGCTGCTTCGGTTGTCGTAGTTCACTATGATGGCCTTAACGTTGCTGAGATTACTGCACTACGTGCGAACATGCGTGAAGTGGGTGCTACACTTAAAGTAACAAAGAACCGGCTGACTCGTCTTGCGCTTAAAGACACTGAATATGAAGGACTTGCGGACCTGTTTACAGGCCCAACGGCTATCGGCTTTGCTGATGACCCGGTTTCCGCACCAAAGGCCCTCGCTAAATTCGCTAAAGGCAACGAAAAACTTCGTATCCTTGGCGGCGGCATGGGCACTAAGGTATTGGATCAAACTGGCGTTAAAGCTCTGGCTGATTTGCCATCGCTCGACGAACTTCGCGGCAAGCTTGTGGGTCTCCTACAAGCACCTGCTCAGAAGGTTGTTGGCGTTACGCAAGCGCCTGCAGGGCAGCTTGCTCGTGTATTCAGCGCTTATGGCGACAAAGACGCAGCTTAGTTTTTGAATAAGTATCCCGGGTAGCCTACAGAAAAATATGGCTACCTACATATAATGCATAGACATGTGGTTCCTGTAGTGGAGCCTAAATATTGGAGTGAGTTAAAATGGCTGATCTATCAAAGATCGTTGAAGAACTTTCTGGTCTAACAGTGATGGAAGCTGCTGAGCTTTCTAAACTTCTGGAAGACAAATGGGGCGTATCTGCTGCTGCACCTGTTGCTGTGGCTGCTGGCCCAGCGGCTGCTGGCGGCGAAGCTGCTGAAGAGAAAACAGAATTCGACGTAATTCTGGCTGACTTTGGCGCGAAGAAAATCAACGTGATTAAAGAAGTTCGCGGCATCACTGGTTTGGGTCTTAAAGAAGCTAAAGAGCTTGTTGAAGGCGCACCGAAGGCTGTTAAAGAAGCAGTCTCTAAAGACGAAGCAGAAGAGATTAAAACTAAGCTCGAAGCTGCTGGTGCTAAGGTTGAGATTAAGTAATCTTGACCGTCTAGTTACCTTAAGGTCGGATGCGATTTTCGCTTCCGGCCTTTCGGCGTCCTAATTATAAAGGGCGCTGTCCTATGAGCAGGGGACATTAATAATGCTGCTGACTAACGGGGTTCTAGCGCAAGCCACCCCAAAAAAACTTGGATTTTCAGGAGTTTAGGGTAGATTGTCCCCTAATCTCCGTTTTGGCAGCCAATTTCAGCTTTGTGATAGCTGGAAAGTGGCAAAATTAAAGGACGAGGCAAAGCATGGCGACTTCATTCACCGGTCGTAAGCGTGTTCGTAAAGATTTCGGCACAATTTCCGAAGTAACGAAAATGCCCAATCTCATTGAGGTTCAACGGCGGTCATATGACCAGTTTTTCCGCGCAGGTTGCGGGGAAGACGAACGTTTGGCATCAGGGCTTGAGCGTGTTCTGAAATCTGTTTTCCCTATTCAGGATTTCGCAAATACTGCGTCATTGGAATATGTAAAATATGAACTCGAAAAGCCTAAATTTGACGTAGAAGAGTGCCAACAGCGCGACATTACATATGCTGCGCCGCTGCGGGCTACGCTCCGTCTAATTGTTTTCGAGGTTGATCCCGAAACTGAGGCTAAGTCTGTTCTCGATATTAAAGAGCAAGATGTTTACATGGGCGACCTGCCGCTGATGACCCCAAGCGGGACATTTGTGGTGAACGGGACCGAACGTGTGATTGTTTCGCAGATGCACCGTTCTCCGGGCGTCTTTTTTGATCATGACCGTGGTAAAACACACAGCTCTGGCAAATTCTTGTTTGCTGCCCGCGTCATTCCTTACCGTGGATCATGGCTGGATTTGGAATTTGATCCGAAAGATATAGTCAATGTTCGCATTGACCGTCGCCGTAAATTGCCTGCGACAACATTGATGTATGCTCTTGGCATGACGGCTGAAGATATTTTGGCTTATTTCTATGACCTGAGCACTATTAAACGCACCGACGGTGGATGGCGTATGTCCTTCCAGCCCGAAGCATGGCGCGGACAAAAGGCTACTTTTGATCTAGTGGATGCTGATTCAGGTGAAGTTATTGTCCAAGAGGGCAAAAAAATAACACCGCGTTTGACCAAAAAGCTGGAAAAAGATGGCGTCAAAGCGATCTTGGTTCCTGATGAAATGATCTTGGGGAAATTTGTTTCCAAAGATATGATCAATGAGAAAACCGGCGCTATTTATGCTGAAGCCGGTGATGAGCTTACGGAAGAAAAGATCGAACTACTGGTTGAGGCTGGTTTTGACGAGATTGAAGTTCTTGATAATGACCCCACAATAGGCGCTTATATCCGCAACACACTTGCTGTAGATAAAGTAGATTGCCTTGATGGTGCCTTGGCCGAAATTTATAAAGTCATGCGCCCTGGTGAGCCGCCTACCAAAGAAACGGCTGAAGCTTTATTCTATGGTCTGTTCTTTGATCCAGAACGCTATGATTTATCTGATGTCGGCCGTGTAAAAATGAATATGCGCCTCAATCTTGAGTGCGATGATACGGTCGGTACACTGCGCCGCGATGATATTCTAACCACGTTGAAGACATTGGTTGAGTTGAAAGACGGTAAAGGCGAGATTGACGATATTGATCACCTCGGAAACCGTCGTGTTCGTTCTGTTGGCGAGCTAATGGAAAATCAGTACCGCATTGGTTTGCTCCGCATGGAGCGTGCGATCCGCGAACGTATGTCATCGGTTGATATTGATACGGTGATGCCGCATGACCTTATTAATGCCAAACCTGTTGTGGCCTCTGTGCGTGAGTTCTTTGGTTCGAGCCAATTGTCACAGTTTATGGATCAGACCAACCCACTAAGTGAGATCACTCACAAGCGCCGCATGTCAGCGCTTGGGCCTGGTGGTCTGACGCGTGAGCGCGCTGGTTTTGAAGTCCGGGATGTGCACCCAACCCATTATGGGCGTATCTGCCCGATTGAAACGCCAGAAGGGCCAAATATTGGTCTGATTAACTCGCTTGCTACATACGCGCGTGTGAACAAGTATGGTTTTATCGAAAGCCCATACCGCAAAGTAGCAGACGGCAAAGTGTCGGACGAAGTTATTTATCTTTCTGCGATGGAAGAAGGCCGATTTAAGGTGGCGCAGGCAACTGCAAGTCTTAACGCGGACGGAACCTTCACGGATGATCTGATTTCTTGCCGTCAGGCTGGCGAATATTTAATGTCAACATCCAACACCATTGATTTGATGGATGTATCACCAAAGCAGTTAGTGTCTGTTGCGGCCTCGCTTATTCCTTTCTTGGAAAACGATGACTGTAACCGTGCTTTGATGGGATCAAACATGCAGCGTCAGGCCGTACCTCTTGTGCGCGCTGAAGCTCCGTTTGTTGGCACAGGAATGGAAGCCGTTGTAGCCCGTGATAGTGGTGCTGCGATTGCTGCTCGCCGGACAGGCATTGTTGAGCAAGTGGATGCGACCCGCATAGTTATTCGCGCCACTGAGGATGTTGATCCCGGCAAATCAGGCGTTGATATCTATACACTTCAAAAATTCCAGCGTTCCAATCAGAACACCTGTATTAACCAGCGCCCACTTGTGAAGGTTGGCGATGATATTAATAAGGGTGACATCATATGTGATGGACCATCAACTGAACTTGGTGATCTAGCTCTTGGCCGGAACGCCTTGGTGGCCTTTATGCCTTGGAACGGGTATAACTTCGAAGATAGTATTCTTATTTCCGAGCGTATCGTGAAAGAAGATGTCTTCACTTCGATCCATATCGAAGAATTTGAGGTGATGGCGCGCGATACCAAGTTGGGCCCTGAAGAAATTACACGGGATATTCCAAATGTCGGCGAAGAAGGCCTGAAAAGCCTTGATGAAGCCGGGATTGTGTATGTGGGCGCAGAAGTGCATCCGGGTGATATTCTTGTAGGTAAAATCACACCAAAGGGCGAAAGCCCAATGACGCCGGAAGAAAAACTTCTGCGTGCCATTTTCGGTGAAAAAGCGTCTGATGTTCGGGATAGCTCCATGCGCTTGTCGCCGGGGGTTGCCGGTACAGTTGTTGAGGTGCGTGTCTTTAACCGCCACGGTGTGGATAAAGATGAGCGCGCTCTTACAATCGAACGCGAAGAGATCGAACGTCTAACGAAAGACCGTGAAGATGAGCGCTCTATCCTAGAACGCAATATCTATAGCCGTCTAAGCCTTGCACTTGTCGGCAATAAAGTTTCTGCCGGCATCAAGGAAATGAAAAAAGGCACGGTTATCACTGAAGAAGGCCTTGCTGAACTGCGCCGTATTCAGTGGTGGGACCTCGCAGTCGCCAATGACAGTGCTATGGCTGACATTGAGGCTCTTCGGGCTCAGTTTGATGATAGCCGTAAATTGCTGCAAAGTCGCTTTGACGAAAAAATCGAGAAGCTGCAACGCGGTGATGACTTGGCACCGGGCGTTCTGAAGATGATCAAAGTTTTTGTTGCCGTGAAGCGCAAGCTTCAGCCGGGTGATAAAATGGCTGGTCGTCACGGTAACAAAGGTGTGATTTCTCGCATCATGCCGCAAGAGGACATGCCACACTTGGATGATGGTACGCCTGTTGATGTGGTTCTCAACCCGCTTGGGGTGCCGTCCCGCATGAACGTGGGGCAGATCCTTGAGACACACCTTGGGTGGGCTTCACGCGGTTTGGGCCGTCAGATTGACGGTATGCTTGAAGCCTATAAGCACGGTAATGGCCAAGTGGATGATTTCCGCGCTAAATTCAAAGATGTTTACGGCGACACTCAGTATGAGAGTGACGTTGCGGAATTGGACGATGCTCAGATCCTTGAGCTCGCGGGTAACCTGACAAACGGTGTGCCAATGGGCACTCCTGTGTTTGACGGTGCTGTTGAGGCCGATATTTGTGACATGCTTGAGAAAGCTGGTCTTGATACCTCTGGCCAAGTTTATCTGTATGATGGCCGTACTGGTGAGCGTTTTGACCGTAAAGTAACCGTTGGTTACATTTATATGCTCAAGCTGCATCACCTTGTGGATGATAAAATCCATGCGCGGTCTATTGGCCCATACAGCCTTGTCACTCAGCAACCGCTTGGTGGTAAAGCTCAGTTTGGTGGTCAGCGCTTTGGTGAGATGGAAGTGTGGGCTCTGCAAGCGTACGGTGCAGCCTATACACTTCAGGAAATGCTGACAGTTAAATCAGATGATGTTCAGGGCCGGACCAAGGTTTATGAAGCTATCGTTCGCGGAGATGATTCGTTTGAAGCCGGTATACCGGAATCCTTCAACGTGTTGATCAAAGAGATGCGGTCGCTTTGTCTGAATGTTGAGCTGATTACAGGCACAGACGACTAGGTCGATATTGAATAGTTTGGTCGGGTATAAACCCGGCCAAACGATTTGTGGCAGCCAGCAGGCGGGGAAACCCAAACCGATGGCACCTGATTTTGGAAGGCGATTGCAGCCCCTTATACAAAAGCTGCAGCAGAAATAAGAGAAGCCGGACATGAACCAAGATGTGATGAAATACTTTAATCCGAACCAGAAACCTGAGACGTTTGATCAGATTCAAATCTCGATCGCGTCACCAGAGCGTATTCGCTCATGGTCTTTTGGGGAGATTAAAAAGCCCGAGACAATTAATTATCGGACATTCAAGCCTGAAAAAGACGGCCTATTTTGCGCGCGTATTTTTGGCCCGGTAAAAGATTACGAATGTTTGTGCGGCAAATATAAGCGCATGAAGTATCGCGGCATTATCTGTGAAAAATGTGGTGTTGAAGTAACGCTCTCAAAAGTGCGCCGTGAACGTATGGGTCATATTGATCTTGCGGCTCCTGTTGCACATATTTGGTTCTTGAAATCACTACCAAGTCGCATCGGCCTGCTTTTGGATATGATGTTGAAGGACTTGGAGCGGGTTCTCTATTTTGAATATTATGTGGTTATCGAGCCAGGTTTGACAGCCTTGAAGCAGTTCCAGCTTCTTTCTGAAGATGATTATTACCGCGCTCAGGACGAATACGGCGAAGATAGTTTTACAGCCGGTATCGGCGCAGAGGCGATCCGCAAGCTTCTTCAGACACTTGATCTTGAAGAAGAGCGCGAAAAACTTCTGAAAGATTTGGCAGAAACGAAGTCTGAACTGAAGCCGAAGAAAATCATCAAGCGCTTGAAGGTTGTTGAAAGCTTTATCGAAAGCGGCAACAATCCTGAGTGGATGATCCTTGAAGTTGTGCCGGTTATCCCACCAGAACTGCGCCCGCTTGTTCCTCTGGATGGTGGTCGTTTTGCGACATCTGATCTGAATGATCTGTATCGTCGTGTGATAAACCGCAACAATCGCCTGAAGCGCCTGATTGAGCTGCGTGCGCCGGATATTATTATCCGTAACGAAAAACGTATGCTGCAAGAAAGTGTGGATGCACTGTTTGATAATGGCCGGCGTGGCCGCACCATTACAGGTGCAAACAAGCGCCCACTGAAATCACTGTCCGATATGCTGAAAGGCAAGCAGGGCCGCTTCCGCCAAAACTTGCTTGGTAAGCGTGTTGATTATTCAGGCCGGTCTGTGATTGTGGTTGGACCCGAGTTGAAGCTACATCAGTGTGGCTTGCCTAAGAAGATGGCACTTGAGCTCTTTAAGCCGTTTATCTATTCGCGCCTTGATCGTCAGGGTATTGCAACGACAATTAAAGCTGCGAAGAAACTGGTTGAAAAAGAACGCCGTGAAGTGTGGGACATCTTAGATGATGTTATCCGCGAGCACCCTGTCATGCTGAACCGTGCGCCCACTTTGCACCGCCTTGGCATTCAGGCGTTTGAACCTGTACTGGTTGAAGGAAAAGCTATTCAGCTGCATCCTCTGGTTTGTGCCGCCTTTAACGCTGATTTTGACGGTGACCAGATGGCGGTCCATGTGCCGCTTTCCATTGAAGCCCAGATCGAAGCCCGGGTTTTGATGATGTCAACCAACAACATCTTGTCACCTGCTAACGGCAAGCCAATTATTGTTCCATCACAGGATATCATTCTTGGCCTCTATTATATGACAAGCATGCGCCGTGGTGATGTAGGCGAAGGGAAATCTTACGCCGATTTTGATGAAATCCAGTTTGCTCTGGATGACGGTATCATCACGCTGCAGTCTAAAATCAATGCTCGTATCAAAGCTGTGAATGAAGACGGTGACATCGTTAATATGCGCGTTGAGACAACTGCGGGGCGTATGTTACTGGCGCGTCACCTTCCTCTTGATAAAAACGTACCGTTTAGCTTGATCAATCGTCAGCTTACGAAGAAAGAGGTTTCTGAGGTTATTGACGTTGTTTACCGTCATTGTGGCCAAAAGAAGACTGTGTTGTTTGCCGATGCGATCATGGGTGAAGGCTTTAAGCGTGCGTGTGATGCTGGTATTTCTTTCGGTAAGAATGACATGATCATTCCACCAGAGAAAGAAACACTGGTATCAGCAACCAAAGCAACCGTGAAAGAGTTCGAAGAACAGTATCAGGATGGTCTTATTACCCAAGGCGAGAAATACAATAAGGTTGTAGACGCTTGGGCGCAGTGCGGTGACAAAGTTGCTGATGCCATGATGAAAGAGATGGAACGCCTTGACGTGGACGAAAACGGTCGCGAAAGCGATGTGAATTCGGTCTTCATGATGGCGCACTCTGGTGCCCGTGGTTCGGCTGCGCAGATGAAACAGCTTGCTGGTATGCGTGGTTTGATGGCGAAACCTTCTGGCGAAATTATCGAAACACCGATCATCTCTAACTTTAAAGAAGGCCTGTCGGTTCTTGAATATTTCAATTCATCGCACGGTGCCCGTAAGGGTTTGGCTGATACTGCGCTGAAAACAGCGAACTCAGGGTATCTGACACGCCGTTTGGTTGATGTAAGCCAAGACTGTGTGATTGTAACAGAGGATTGCGGCACGGAAGACGGTATTACCATTACCGAGGTTTCTGATGGCGGTGATGTTCTTGTACCACTGTCTGAGCGCATTCTTGGCCGCTGTTTGTCGCTTGATGTGAAGCACCCGGTTACGGGAGAACTGCTATTCCCAGCGGGTGAGCTTCTTGATGAAGTGAAGTCTGATGCCATTGAAACAGCGGGCATTGGCGAAGTAAAAATTCGCTCTGTGTTGACATGTGAAACCAAAGGCGGCGCTTGCGGTAAATGTTATGGCCGTGACCTTGCGCGCGGCACGCCCGTGAATATGGGTGAAGCGGTTGGTGTTATTGCTGCTCAGTCGATCGGTGAACCGGGCACGCAGTTGACGATGCGGACATTCCACATTGGCGGCGCGGCAACGGTGAATGCTGAATCTGCAATTGAATCATCTGCGGATGGCAAAATTCGGGTCGATAACCGCAATGTTATTGAGGACAGCAAAGGCCGTAAAATTGTTATGAGCCGCAACATGGAAGTTGTGGTTGTTGATAATGAGGGCAAAGACCGCGCCAAGCACCGCCTTGCATACGGTACACACCTTTTCAAAGATGAAGGTGATATGGTTGTTAAAGGCGAAAAACTCGCTGAATGGGATCCATACACTATTCCTATCATTACCGAACAAACCGGTATTGTTAAGCTTGTGGATTTGCTTGAGGGGATTTCCGTTAAGGAAATCGTCGACGAGGGCACCGGTATCGCATCGAAGGTTGTGACCGATTGGCGTTCTGCACCAAAAGGTGCCGATCTTCGCCCGCGCATTACGCTGCGCGACGAAGATGATAAAGTCGTGGAGCTCGCCAATGGGACAGAAGCTCGGTACTTCTTGTCGGTTGACGCTATTCTTTCTGTAGAAGATGGCCGTCATGTGCAGGCGGGGGACGTGATTGCGCGTATTCCTCGTGAAGCCGCGAAAACCAAAGATATTACGGGTGGTCTGCCTCGGGTGGCTGAGCTTTTCGAAGCACGTCGTCCGAAAGATTGTGCGGTTATCGCTGATATTGACGGTATTGTTGAATTTGGTAGGGACTATAAAAACAAACGGCGTATCACCATTCGCCCACGCGATGAAGCGGACGGTGAGCCGTTTGAGTATCTGGTGCCAAAAGGCAAGCATATTACCATTCAAGAAGGAGAGTTCATCCAGAAGGGTGAGTATCTGGTAGATGGTAACCCGGCTCCACACGATATTCTTCAGGTTCTTGGTGTAGAAGCTTTGGCCAACTATCTGGTGAAAGAAGTGCAGGATGTTTACCGCCTACAAGGTGTGAAGATCAACGATAAGCATATCGAAGTGATCGTGCGTCAAATGCTGCAGAAGGTTGAAATCACGGCTTCGGGCGATAGTACGTATCTGCCAGCCGAGCAAGTTGAACGCGAAGAATTTGAAATCAATAATGCGAAGCTTGAGGCCGAAGGCCGCTTGCCAGCACAAGGGTTCCCAATTCTACTCGGTATCACAAAGGCCAGCTTGCAGACACGCAGCTTCATTTCTGCGGCATCTTTCCAAGAAACAACGCGCGTTCTCACAGAGGCGTCCGTTGCGGGCAAGAAAGATAAGCTTATTGGCCTCAAGGAAAATGTGATCGTCGGTCGCTTAATTCCTGCCGGTACAGGGGCAATCATGAACCAACTGCGCCATGAAGCTTTGCGCAGGGATGAGATTGCAACGAAGGAAAAGGCTGAGGCCGCAGATAAAGTCTCGCAAGCCGAGGCTGAATTTGCAGCAGCAACAGCGAGCGAAGGCGAGCAAAGCGCTGAAGCTTAAAAGCTTAAAGCCTAGCAAGAACACTAAGAAAGGCTCGCTTTGGCGGGCCTTTCCTGTTTTTAACTCGGTTTGGCGTGGAATCGGTATCTGTTGAGGATATGTCTGCGATTAAGCATGGGATATAAACATCAATACAGGGCTCTGATTTTTTAGTGAATTCGCTGTTGAGTGCAAAAGCCCAGTAAACCGCGCAATAAAACGGTTCTTTCCTTGAACATTTGGCAATTTTTTACCTGCGATATTTTTTCGTTGACCAATGACCGAATTCGCTGTAGATAGCGCACCTCGTCAGAGCGTTGGTGGTAGCCCAAACAGGCTAAACGCTGCGGTTTTCTGGCTTAGAGAGTAAAAATTTGTTTCCCGGGGGCCTTGTCGATTCCGATTTATGGATTGATGAAGGTTTTTTTGCTGCATCTGATGCACAGAAATCTCGGGCAATGGTGACAGAGAAAAACGGCACAAAATAATGTTAAGGAACAAAAATGCCTACCATTAATCAGCTAGTACGCAAACCGCGTAAAGCCAAGCCAGTGCACAATAAAGTGCCTGCTTTGGAAGCATGCCCGCAAAAACGCGGTGTTTGTACGCGGGTTTATACAACGACCCCAAAGAAACCAAACTCAGCGCTCCGTAAAGTTGCTCGTGTTCGCCTTTCAAACGGCCACGAAGTCACGTCTTACATTGGCGGTGAGGGCCATAACCTTCAGGAACACTCTGTGATCTTGATCCGTGGTGGTCGTGTAAAAGATTTGCCTGGTGTTCGCTACCACACTGTTCGTGGTGTGCTTGATACCCAGGGTGTTGCAGACCGTCGCCAAAGCCGTTCGAAATACGGCACCAAGCGCCCTAAGTAAGATTAGAAAAGGAAGAAACGTATGTCTCGTCGTCATAGCGCAGAAAAACGCGAAGTCCTGCCTGATCCGAAGTTCGGTGACGTAGTTCTCACAAAATTCATGAATAGCCTTATGCTTGATGGTAAAAAATCCGTCGCAGAACGTATTGTTTATGGTGCTTTCGATAAAATCGAAAATCGCGCCAAAAGCGATGCGCTTCCAGTGTTTCATGAGGCTCTAGATAAAGTTAAGCCTGCCATCGAAGTGCGGTCACGCCGTGTGGGTGGTGCAACGTATCAGGTGCCGGTTGAGGTGCGTTCAGAGCGCGCTCAGGCGCTTGCCATTCGCTGGCTGATCAGTGCTGCGCGCAAGCGTAACGAAACAACAATGGTTGACCGCCTTTCTGGTGAGTTGATGGATGCTGCGAATGGTCGTGGTGCTGCCGTTAAGAAGCGTGAAGACACGCATAAAATGGCAGACGCGAACAAAGCATTCTCGCATTACCGTTGGTAAGATAGTTAGTAAGGACCAGTATTATGGCACGCAGAACGCCACTTAGTGATTATCGTAACATCGGCATCATGGCTCATATTGATGCGGGTAAAACCACGACAACAGAACGCATCCTTTATTATACAGGTCGTAGCCACAAAATCGGCGAAGTGCACGATGGCGGCGCGACAATGGATTGGATGGAGCAAGAGCAAGAGCGTGGTATTACTATTACCTCTGCTGCGACGACTTGTTTTTGGAATAATCACCGGATCAATATCATCGACACTCCAGGCCACGTTGACTTCACGATTGAAGTTGAGCGGTCTCTCAGGGTGCTTGACGGCGCTGTAGCGGTTTTTGATTCGGTTGCCGGTGTTGAGCCTCAGTCTGAAACTGTATGGCGTCAGGCTGACAGGTATGACGTCCCGCGCATGTGTTTTGTCAACAAGATGGACCGTATGGGCGCCAACTTTGAGCGTTGTGTGGAGATGATCCGCGAACGTCTTGGCTCGACTGCCTTGGTTGTTCAACTGCCAATTGGTGCTGAAGCTGAGTATGAAGGCCTGATTGACCTTGTGAAGAACAAAGAGGTTCTTTGGCGGGGCGAGGATCTTGGCGCATCATATGATTATGTCGAAATTCGTGACGAATTGAAAGATGCTGCTGAAGCGGCGCGTCTTGAAATGATCGAAACCGCTGTTGAGGCTGATGAAGCTTTGATGGAAAAGTATCTTGACGGTGCAGAACTGACAGAAGACGAACTGAAGTCTGCAATTCGCAAGGGCACGATTGAAGGTTTGTTCGTACCGGTTCTTAACGGGACTGCCTTTAAGAATAAGGGCGTTCAGCCACTTCTTGATGCAGTTGTTGATTTCATGCCTGCGCCAACGGACGTTGCGGCGATTAAAGGTGTGGACGCTTTTGACGAAGAAAAAGAAATCGAGCGCGTTTCTGATGATGACGAGCCATTCGCGGCTCTTGCGTTTAAGATTATGAATGATCCTTTTGTTGGCACGCTAACATTTGCGCGGATCTATTCTGGCGTTCTGGAAGCTGGTACACAGGTAATGAACTCTGTGAAGCAGCGTAAAGAAAAAGTTGGCCGGATGCTTGAGATGCACTCAAACAGCCGCGAAGACATCAAAGAGGCACGCGCTGGTGATATCATTGCGCTTGCTGGTTTGAAGTCGACAACAACGGGTGACACACTTTGCGCGCTGAACAGTCAGGTTATTCTGGAACGTATGGATTTCCCAGATCCTGTGATCGAAGTTGCGGTTGAGCCAAAAACCAAAGCTGACCAAGAGAAAATGGGCCTTGCGCTTCAGCGCCTTGCGGCTGAGGATCCGTCCTTCCGTGTCACATCTGATGAAGAAAGTGGTCAGACAGTGATCTCGGGCATGGGCGAATTGCACCTTGATATTCTGGTAGATCGCATGAGACGCGAGTTTAAGGTTGAATGTAATGTGGGCGCGCCGCAGGTTGCGTACCGCGAAAGCTTTGCACGTTCGGTTGATGTTGATTACACGCATAAGAAACAGTCTGGTGGTTCTGGGCAGTTTGGTCGCGTGAAAATGACTGTTACCCCAGGCGAACGTGGTTCTGGCATAGTGTTTAGCGACAGTATTAAGGGTGGTAACATCCCTAAAGAATATATCCCGGGCATCGAAAAAGGGATCAATGATATTGCAGAGGCTGGTGTTCTTATCGGTTTCCCAATCATTGATTTTGAAGTTGTTGTTACGGACGGTGCGTATCACGATGTAGATTCAAGCGTTCTCGCGTTTGAAATTGCAGGTCGTGGCGCCCTTAGAGAGGCTGCTGCTCAGGCGGGCATTAAGCTTCTTGAACCCATTATGAAGGTCGAAGTTGTAACCCCAGACGAATATATGGGCGATTGCATCGGCGATTTGAATAAACGTCGTGGTCAGATACAGGGGTCAGAGACCCGTGGTCCGAACACGGTAATTAACGCAATGGTTCCTTTGGCGAACATGTTTGGTTATGTGAACGAGCTGCGCTCATTCTCACAAGGCCGTGCACAATTCTCCATGCAGTTCGACCATTACGACGGAGTTCCGCAGGCTGTTGCTGATGAAATCAAGGCAAAGCTTGCAGGGTAATTAACTAAGATAACTACAGCTATGGATCCCTTGGTAAATCAAGGGCCGATAGAAAGGTAAAATAAGATGGCTAAAGAAAAGTTTGAACGCACGAAGCCGCACTGTAACGTTGGTACAATTGGTCACGTTGACCACGGTAAGACAACGCTTACAGCAGCGATCACCAAGGTACTTGCGGAAGCAAGCGGCAATGGTGAAGCGGTAGATTTCGCGAATA
>WFTS01000020.1 GCA_015485385.1 Kordiimonadales bacterium
CTCCCCCTACTTCCCCCCTCGGGGTCAGCCCTTTTCATCCAAGCCTCCTCCCCTTAGGGCTTTGATGAAAGAAATAGTCCCTACAAAGCCTCGGTTTACCGGGGCTTTTTTTTGGGCTTTATCCGCCTTAGTTATAAAGAGGACCAAACTCTGGTGGTGACGATCCGTAGTCTAAGACTGATCCATGGCTGATCTAAGGCTGATCCTCATACTGCCTCCCCCTTAGCCCATCTTGAAGGGCTAACCTGCCAAGTCTTCACCGCGTTTACGCGCGGCATGAACCGCACGGCGCATCAGATCTTCCAATCCGCCGTCCTTGTGCATCAAAACATCAAGCGCTGCCGCTGTTGTTCCGCCGGGGCTGGTAACACGAGCGCGCATTTCTGCGATAGAAACGCTACTGTCATGCTCCAGCAAGCGGGCAGCTCCGATAAGGGTTTGCCGGGCCAATTGCATCGCCGTGTCAGCCTCTAGCCCCTCGGCCTCACCGGCCGCCGCCATGGCTTCCACCATATGAAACACATAGGCCGGGCCACTGCCCGACACAGCGGTAACTATATTCATCTGATCTTCGTTTTCGATCCAGACCACTTGGCCGGTCGCAGATAAAAGAGTATGCACCATTTCTGTCTGTTTAGTTGAAAGTTTCACCCCAGCAGTAAAACCTGTGATACCTGCCCCCACCGCCGCCGGTGTATTGGGCATAGCCCGCACATATGTGGCCTCAAAACCAACGCCGCGCGCCAATTGATCAAGCGTGACACCCGCGGCAATAGAGATAATCATCGACTGATGATCTAAAATTGGTTTCAGCGTATGAAGCACGCTATCCATTATCTGAGGTTTCACCGCCAAAACAACAGCCCGTGCCGTAAGGCCTTCAGACAACAGGCTTGTGTCAGCGATAAAATTCGCACGCGGCACACACGCCAAACCTTGAGGAGCGTCCACCAGAGCCTGAGGATCAATGACATACAAAGAGGCCGGGTCTAGCCCAGCTTGTAACCAACCTTGTGCCATTGCACGGCCCATATGGCCGCAGCCAACAAGAACAAGCGGAGCCTCTGGCGTATAAGTATTTTGCATCAAAGTTCCTTGAACGAACAGTCCCAAAAGCCGGGGAACAAACAGCCCCAAGAATTGGGTATAAAACTAAAAAACGGCACCAAAAAACCCTTGAAACCTTAAACGCCCCGAATTCAGAAAAGGGCGGATAGAGCTTAGCCCTACCCGCCCCTATCTTCAAGTTTTGCTCATCGCCATAGCAACCAGCAAACCTTACTCAAAACAACAATACTCAAGACCCATTACTCAATACTGTGACTACTCAGAACAAAGCCTAAGCGCTGCCCACGCATTCAAGCATAGCAGCTTCGATCGCCTCAGCCGGTGACTGTCCACCCCACATTACAAATTGGAAGACCGGATAAAAGCGCTCGCACTCCCCAAGGGCTGTTTCCACCATCGTTATCATGTGATCTTCGCTGATGGCCCCCACCATCGGATCACCAGATAAGCTAGCATGGCGGTACAAGAGCACATTCTCTTCAGCCCAAAATTCGAAATGACCAATCCACATGCGTTCATTGATCATACCGATCGTCTGGTAAATATTTGTTTTGCTGCCTTCCGGCACTTTCAAATCAAAAAGGCACGCGAATTGAAGGGTTTTGTAATTCTCCCGCCAAAACACGCGGAGCTGCATGTCTGTATATTCCCCCGAGATAAACATCGTCAGTTCATCATCGCCTTGGCGTTCAACGGCCCAATCGTTGGCGCCAGCGAGATCTTCGGCCATATCAACGGGGTTGATACTCCGAACTTCAGAGTGTCCTACATTGAGTGTGGTCATCCCGGTTCCCCCTTGAGATGCTCATGCCCTGCACACGGCCTGCGAATTAGGGTGCTGACCTGTGCCCCGAAACTGTTGGTGCTTCCTGATTTTCCACCCAGAAAGCACGACATCTGGATACGCGTTACATAGCGAACACAAAATGTAGCGTGCCAGCGAAGTTTCCAACTGGCAAGAAAATTGTCATGCTTGATGCAAAAAAACTGTGGAAAACTTAAAGAGAACGGGCGCCGAATTTTAGCAATTCAAGCGTAATTCCAGCAATTTACAGGCCGTTTTTACCAGATTGATTCCGGTGACAAAAAATGTGCCGAAAGCGTGTTCAGAGGATAGATATAAGATCTATTTACCAACCTTTTTCTTCAAAAGATCGATTTCAGTGCGCAAATCATCATTCTCAATGCGGGCTTTTTCGGCCATATCACGTACAGTTTCAAATTCTTCACGCGTAACCAAATCCATCCCCGCAAGCTGCTTGTCAAGCCACGCTCGGTACATGCTCTCAACCTCGCCTTTTACACTGTGCGCGGCCCCTACAGCGCCAGTTGCCAGTTTTGCCATGTCGTCCATGAATTTGTTACTTGTTTGCATGATGCCCACCTTTTGTTGATATTTCTGATATGGGCGAACTTTGGACAAAATGCAATGGGCGAAATAGCGCAGGCCGCATCAGTACAGATTGACGCTTGACAGCCAGCAGGCACCCCGCATGATGGCGCAACTATATACAGGACGACCAAGGGAGATAAAATGCTCGAACTTTTCACGTTAGGCACACTCACATTCCCCGATATTGGACCGGTGATGTTTTCCCTAGGCCCCCTTGATATCCGCTGGTATTCGGTGGCCTATATTTTCGGGATTGTCTTTGCCTGGTGGTATATTCGCAGGCTTACCAAACGCCCGGGTGCGGTTATGTCAGCCGATCATATTGATGATTTCATCACATGGGCGCTGTTTGGTATTATCCTTGGCGGGCGCATCGGGTATGTTCTATTTTACAATTTCTCGGCCTACCTGAAAGATCCGGTCGCGATTTTCCGGCTTTGGGACGGCGGCATGTCGTTTCACGGCGGATTTGCAGGCGTGGTGCTGGCTGTGATATTTTATGCCCGAAAACACAAGCTGGATTTAATGCGCATATCAGACGTGGTGGCGATTGTGGCCCCCATCGGGCTGTTGACCGGACGTCTTGCCAATTTCATTAATGGCGAACTATGGGGCCGACCCACGGCTGAAGGCGCATGGTACGGCATGATTTTCCCGTCTGACCCTTTACAGGTTCCCCGCCACCCCAGCCAACTGTATGAGGCCTTTGGGGAAGGCATTATATTATTTATCATCTTGCAGTTTCTTTATCATAAAACCCGGATTGCCAAAGATATGCCCGGGGCGCTTGCGGGAATTTTCATCGCGGGGTACGGCCTTGTGCGCATTCTGGTGGAAACAGTGCGCCAACCGGACGCGCATCTAGGGCTGAATGCTATTGGTCTATCGCGCGGGCAAATGCTTTCCATACCGATGTTCCTGTTGGCCGCATGGTTAATATCCAAAGGCTGGCGCCACCGGTCAGCGCTGAAAGCCAAAGGAAAATAACCGCAAACATGACGGCTCTTAAAAACATACTGATCCGCCGTATCAAGGCCTCAGGGCCAGTGACAGTCGCGGATTATATGGCCGAGTGTCTGATGCATCCAGCGCACGGTTATTACACTGGCGCAACCGTATTCGGTGCGGACGGTGATTTCATCACCGCGCCCGAAGTGAGCCAAATGTTTGGCGAAATGCTGGGTCTATGGCTGGCGGACCGCTGGTATAAAATGGGCAAACCGACCGATGTGCTACTTGTCGAACTTGGCCCCGGACGCGGCACATTGATGGCTGATATATTGCGGACAACCGAGCCTGTTGACGGATTCCTTGAGGCCGTCTCTGTCCATTTTATCGAAACCAGCCCACAGTTGCGCGCAAAACAGGCTGAAACTGTCCCACAGGCATCATGGCACGATGATCTGTCTGGTGTACCCACAGATGCCCCCATATTGTTGGTGGCGAACGAATTTTTTGATGCCCTGCCGATCCATCAGTTTGAAAAACAAAATGGCCGCTGGTGCGAACGCCGTGTTCATGCGGATGAGGACGGCGACCTTAAAATGGTGCTCACGCCTGCGGGGCCTAAGTTTGCGCTTACAAATCCTGCTCTGCACGACACGCCTGACGGTAGTGTTCTTGAAGTTTGCCCAAGCGGTTTATCAATCTCGGGTGCCATCGGTGAGCGCCTATTTGCTCAAGGCGGTGCGGCTATCATGATCGATTATGGCTACCGAAAAAGCGCGGTCGGTGACAGTTTTCAGGCGCTGCAAAACCATGCCTATACAGACCCGCTTCATGCCCCCGGCGAGGCTGACCTAACCGCCCATGTGGCCTTTGACCAATTGGCCGCAGCCGCAGCCAGCCAAGGCGCAAAACCATATGGAACGGCGGCGCAAGGCCCCTTCCTTATGGCGCTTGGCATGGGTGAGCGCGCCCAGCAGTTAGCCGCCAACACCGACCCGGACGGCCAAACGCGTATCCTTAGTGAACTGAAGCGTCTCACCTCTACTGACGAAATGGGCACCTTGTTCAAGGTGCTTGCCCTGCAAGACCCTAAACTAGCCCCGCCTCCGGGATTTTAGCCATAGAAGGGCGCTAACCGCCAACTTGCCAACGAAGTGTGTCCAGAAAACTATGTAAGGGGTTTGCTCCGTCCCGCGTGCCTGTGATGTCAGAGCGTATCTGCGCGCCGTCAAGCACAGCGATATACAGTTGAGCCAACACCTGAGGACTGGCCGCCTTCCTTACTGCACCAGCCGTCTGAGCATCGGTGAACCAGCGAACCAGCAGGTTTTCAAGTCCGGCATAAAAAGCAGTCACTGTCTCTGTTGGGCCACTGCAAGACACCGCTTCGGCCACAAAACGAGGCGCAGACCCACTTTTGGTTGCCAGTCCCTCAAGCAGCAAATCGGCGGCACGGTCTAGTTTACCGGTTGCTGTCGCATCCTCCTGTGCAAGCGCGGTTAATCCCAGCCTGTCGAGATCAAGAAACTGCGCCATCAGCGCGTCGCGAATGGCGTCTTTGCTTGGGAAATGATGATAGAGCCCGCCCTTGGTTAGCCCTGCGGCCTTGGCCACATCTTGCATACTGGCGCTGTGATAGCCTTTCTCAACAAAGCAGCAAGCCGCTGCCTGCAGAATTGCCGCAGACCGCACATCTTCGGGTAATTTTTTCCAGCCGGTTTTGCTCAAAGGGTGGGCCTTTCTTACAGTTCTTACTAAAGAATATCTCATTCCTACCGTACGGTCGGTATCTTGACAAGGCGTGCAGTGTATCATACATTCCTACCGGTCGGAATTAATTATTTTCTCAAAAGGTATCCCTATGACACAGTCTTCAACACTGTTGGCCGAGCCCCTGACACTTCAAAATGGGTCAGTCTTGAAAAACCGGATCGGCAAAGCAGCAATGGAAGAAAGTCTGTGCGACGAAAACCACGGCCCAAGTGTGCAACTGATTTCGCTCTATCAAAAATGGGGACAAAGCGGTGCTGGCATGTTGCTGACAGGCAATGTGATGATTGACCGCACAGCCTTAACCGGCCCCAGCAATGTTGTTGTTGAAAATGACAGCAACATGGCGGGCCTGAAGACTTGGGCGGCGGCAGGAAAAGCAGGCGGAGCGCAAATGTGGGCTCAGATCAACCATCCTGGCAGGCAAGTGTTCGCTATGGTGACCCAAGAGCCTGTCGCGCCCTCAGCCGTAGCGGTGGAAATCAAAGGCGCAAAAGATATGTTCGCCACCCCGCGCGCCCTCACTGAGGATGAAATTTCCGACATTATCAAACGTTTCGCTGCGACAGCCTCAGTAATGGAGACGGCTGGCTTTGACGGCATCCAACTGCACGGCGCACACGGGTATCTTATCAGCCAGTTTTTATCCCCACACAGCAACAGGCGCACCGACCAGTGGGGCGGCAGCATAGAAAACCGCGCTAGATTACTGATCCAAGCTGTTCGTGCCGTACGCGCCTCTGTAGGCAAAGATTTTGGTGTTGCGGTAAAATTAAACAGCGCCGATTTTCAAAAAGGCGGTTTCACAGAAGACGATGCCGAGCAAGTTATCAAAATGCTCAATGCTGAAAAGCTGGATTACCTTGAAATTTCAGGCGGAACCTACGAAGCCCCCGCCATGACAGGGGCTGCCGGTGACGAAATACCTACCGACCTAGAGAAAAAGCGCGCCAGCACAATCGCACGGGAAGCCTATTTCCTTGATTTTGCAAAAAAGGCCCGCGCCTACGCGAAAATGCCCCTGATGGTGACAGGCGGCTTCCGAAGTCTATCTGGCATGGAGGCCGCGCTGAAGGACGGCGCGCTTGATATAGTGGGCATGGCCAAACCTTTCTCGGAAAACCCCAACATTGCCAATGATTTGCTAAGCGGCGCAGTCACTCGCATAGATTTGAAAAAGATCAAGCTGCCCATCGCAGCACTGACTAGCATGGCCGAAATGGCATGGGCAAAAACCCAGATGCACCGCATAGCAGCGCAAAAACGCCCTAATCCCTATATTTTAGGACCATTTTTCAATTTGGTTAGCACACAGATTGCACAGCGCAAAGCCGCTAAAAAATACCGCGCATGGCTTGAGACAGGATAATTCTAGAGCAGGAAAATCTGGCTTTCATCCTGCGGGCAAAGCGTGCTTATATAAAAGCGTCTCTTACTCAGCGCGTGAGCAAACATGAACACTCATACAGTATGCCCGACCCTATCCACTATACCGCACGGGTTTTTCACGCGGCGAGGCGGTGTGTCGCGCGGGATTTACCGCAGCCTCAATTGTGGGCCGGGCTCCTCGGATGATCCGGAAAATGTGGCTGAGAACCGGCGCATTGCAGCCACCGCCATTTCAGCCTGCCGGGATACCCCTTTATTATCCCTATACCAAATCCACAGTGATAAAGCTGTTATAGCCTCAAGCAATTGGGGTGACGACAGGCCCAAAGCAGATGCTATGGTCACCAACCGTCCGGGTTTAATCCTCGGCATTCTAACGGCTGACTGCACTCCGGTTTTATTTGCTGATGAAAAAGCTGGTGTGATCGGTGCGGCCCACGCTGGCTGGAAGGGCGCTCTTTCAGGGGTTTTGGAAAACACAGTAACATTGATGGAAACACTAGGGGCCAAGCGCGCTAACATAACCGCCGCCATAGGCCCAACCATTCACCAGAAAAGCTATGAAGTAGACACAGAATTTCAAGATCGCTTTACCGCGACCGATCCAACTTATTCTCAGTTTTTTGCCTCTGGTGCAGATGAAAATCATCTACAGTTCGGCCTTCCTGAATTTGTCATGCACCAGTTATCAAAAGCGGGTCTTCCCGCACCGTGGCACGCAAATATTGATACCTATACCAGCCAAGACCATTTCTCATATCGGCGCACGACTCACGCGCAGGAACCAGATTATGGCCGTCAACTTTCCGCGATTATGCTAACCCGCTAACCTACAAGCCTACTTTTTTGCCCGCTTTTCGCTGGTTTTAATCTCGCTAGGCGACATTTATTTCATGCCGCTTTACAGCACCCTTATGCACTGTTAAAGCTCCCGACAGGGTTCAATCTTCATCACCGTGGAGGCCATTTAATGGGCATGAAGATTCTAACCGGGAACTCAAACCCGGAATTGGCAGAAGAAATTGCTGCCTATTTGAATATTCCGCTTGCAAAAGCGAATATAAAGCGTTTTTCCGATCAGGAAGTTTTCGTAGAAATTCTGGAAAATGTGCGTGGTGAGGATGTATTTCTTGTCCAGCCAACCAATTTCCCGTGCAATGACCATATGATGGAGCTTTTGGTTTCCATTGATGCGCTTAGGCGCGCGTCAGCACGGCGGATAACGGCTGTTATTCCCTATTTTGGGTATGCGCGCCAAGACAGAAAGCCGGGTCCTCGCACACCGATTTCGGCCAAGCTGGTTGCCAACCTGATTACCACCGCCGGGGCTGACCGAGTACTGACAATTGATCTGCATGCTGGCCAAATTCAGGGTTTCTTTGATATCCCAACTGATAATCTTTATGCCATGCCGGTTTTGGTGAGGGACATGAAGGAAAAATATAAAGGCCGCAAAACGACCATTGTTTCGCCTGATGTGGGTGGCGTGGTACGCGCACGCGCCTATGCCAAGCGTATGGACTCGCCGATCGCCATCATAGACAAACGCCGCGAAGCAGCGGGTGTTTCTGAAGTGATGCATATTGTAGGTGAAGTCGCTGGCACAGACTGCGTGCTGGTGGATGATATCGTTGATAGTGCTGGCACGCTTTGCAATGCTGCGAAGGCGTTGCTGGCAAAAGGAGCAACCTCGGTTTCCGCTTATGTTGCACACGGTGTTCTCTCCGGGCCGGCCCTAGACCGTATTTCAGCCAGCGGCATGGATGAAATTATCATCACAGATAGTATCAGGCCAACCGAAGGCGTGCGGGCGTGTGCAAAAATTCGCGTGGCAACAGTGGCCCCTCTACTTGCAGAAGCCATGAACCGTATCGCCCATGAAACAAGTGTTTCAAGCCTGTTTGATTAACTGTTCTGCTTAATAAACGAAAAGCCTCTCCCGAAGACCCCGGGGGAGGTTTTTTGTTTGCCGGTCATAGGGATAAATGGGCGGGATAAGTGGGCGTGATAAGTGGGCCAAAGTGATTTCCACATCAGGGCAGCCCGTCTGAGCATAACTGGCCACAACTGGCCAAAACTCAGGCACAACCGGTCACAACGGGCGATTTACACCCCTCCAGCTTTCCAATAAGACCTACCGGCGCTTGAACACCAACTGGGCACTATGTGGTTGCAAAGGTTATTGGTTACTGACAGCCCGCTAATGCCTTCTGAAATCGCGGTAAAAAATCTGGCCGCTGATCCATAAAGATATCGCTAAATTCAACACCAACTTCAAATGTTTTATAGAGACTTCGCTTTATTTTGCTAACCAAAAGCTTATGCGTGCGTGGCTTTAAAAGTGCCTCAAAATCAGCGGACAAAAATCCATCAAGCTTCCCATTGATCAGCCATAACACCACTGTATTTTCATCATCACTTCCCGCCAACATATTATAGCCCTCAGACCTTAATATTCTGGCTGGTGAGGAGCCGGGGAAGGCAGATACTTTTGCCTGTTTTTTAAAGTTTTTGCTCGCAGGATCAAGCGCTGTTTCCGCTGGCACATACCAATAGATAGGCATGTCTCCGATAGGGTGCGCGGTTCTAGCGCGGCGCTTTTCAGGGCCATATAACAATGACGGCAACCAAGCATCCATTTTACCCTCATGGGCCAGATGATCTTTTCGCACCATCGCCGCAACATTTAAGGAATAGGGTTGACCAAGTGCCTGCATGCTGCACCGCAATAAATCCACGCCGCGCCCAGTAAAACTGCCGTCTGGCATCTGCTTTGCCCAAAAGCCCTGCCCATGCGTATAGATTTTTAAGGCTTTCGGTGTGCTGTCAGATGCAGAGACACTTGGCGCAAAGACACCAAAGCCCATAAGGGACACCATCACCAAACCAGTGAGACATAATATTTTACGCAGTACCATAAAAGACGCCCGCACCTATTTACACAAAACAACGCTTCAGCTTACGGCAGGCTTGAAACCTTAACGCCAAAGAAGACCATGCCAAGTATCAAATAAAGCGAAAACTGTGAATGTTTTTTACACCACCACAGCTCAGGATAATAATATACCCTAAAAACGAGTATATATGCCGGTTTTTACTATATTTCTACCGTGTTCAGCTAAATGGCATACAGATACAGAGCTTTTATTCACTATAGTTTACCAAATTGATTCTTGGCTTTTAGGCCTATTTTATCTGCCGAGACCACACAGCATTGACCAACCACCCCTTTAGCAAGAGCGTCTTTTTACTGGTTAATGACCAAGCAATATCAGCCAACTATAGTAGCCCCGTGATACTGGCAAGATAAGACCCTGCCCAAAAGGCGTATTATGCTTGCATTGACGGGGGATTCGCGGTACATCGCGCCCGACCTATGTGGGATTGCCTGCATAGGGAACCCGTCCTTGCATCCCTGGAGGAAGCGACGGTCGGCAACCAGATGGTCTGGCTTGCTGAATTTAGTTTGGAGAAAGTGAATGGCTAAAGCTATCACACTTGACGCGACAGCCCGCGAACGGCTTGGCAAGGGAGCCAGCCGTGCAGCACGTCGTGCTAAACAAGTCCCTGCCGTAGTTTACGGTGACCACAAAGACCCGCTAGCAATTCAGATCCCGCTGAATGTTATCGTTGCCCTGATCAACCGTGGCGGTTTTATGTCTCATACATATGCGCTAACAATTGACGGCAAAAAAACAACAGTTCTGCCCCGTGATCTACAATTGCATCCGGTAACAGACGTGCCCATGCACATTGACTTCCTGCGTCTTGGCAAAGGTATGAAAGTTGTAATGGCAGTGCCTGTTAAAGTGGTTGGCGAAGACGAATGTGACGGCCTGACAAAAGGCGGCGTGATCAATCACACACGTCACGATATTGAACTTCTTGTGCCTGGGGACGCGATCCCTGAATATATCGAAGTTTCAATTGCTGAACTTGGACTTGGAGACGCGGTTAAAATTTCTGATGTTTCCTTGCCTGAAGGCGTGGTGCCAACAATTACAGACCGTGACTTTACGATCTGTGCAATTGTAGCGCCGTCTGCTCTGAAATCCACAGACAATGCTGCGGATGAAGACGAGGGCGAAGGCGAAGGCGAAGCAAGCGAAGAAGCGACTGAAGAATAAAACTGGTTGGGCATCCTTGGTGCCTGCTGGTTTGTGCCAATTTAATAGGGGGTTTTCATGCTGCTATTTGTCGGACTAGGCAATCCTGGCAGCAAATATGAAAACCACCGGCACAATGTTGGATTTATGGCGGTGGACGAGATTGTCCGCCGCCATAATTTTTTACCCGGCCAAAAACGCTGGCAGTCGCTAACATATGAAGGTCGGATCGGCAGTGATAAAATCCTGATCTTAAAACCGCAGACTTTCATGAATGAAAGCGGCCAAGCTGTTGGCGAGGCGATGCGGTTCTTTAAATTATCGCCTGCTGATATATTTGTTTTCTACGACGAACTTGATCTGAGCTTTGGTAAAGTGAAGGTGAAAGTTGGTGGCGGCGCAGCGGGGCATAACGGTATTCGCTCGATCACCAGCCATATAGGCGCAGATTTCACACGCGTGCGTATCGGCATTGGCCATCCGGGGCAAAAATCCCGTGTACATGGTCATGTGCTAGGTGATTTTGCCAAAGCCGAGCAAAGCGAGCTGCAAACAGTGCTGGAAACTATTGCCGCCGAGGTGGGCTATTTAGCAGAGGGTGACACGCCGCGTTTTCTAAGCCAAATCGCGCTTACCCTAAGCCCACAGCGCCCAAATAGTGATCCAGATGCGGCAAACGCAAAGACGAATAAGGCAGCAAGCAAAGCTGCACAAAAGCAAACAAAAGCGGCCGCGATAAAAAAGCCGGCGCTCAAGCATGAACAGAAAAAAGAAGGGCCTATGGCAGCCATGCTGAAAGCCTTAAAAATCGGAGATAAATAATGGGTTTCAAATGTGGTATTGTCGGGCTTCCGAACGTTGGTAAATCAACGCTTTTTAATGCGCTGACCAACACCGCAAGCGCGGCTGCGGAAAACTATCCTTTCTGTACCATTGAACCCAATGTGGGCAATGTGCCGGTGCCAGACGACCGCTTGTTCACGCTCGCTAAACTTGCCGGCTCTAAGGCCATATTGCCAACCCAGCTGTCCTTTGTCGATATTGCAGGGCTTGTGCGCGGGGCATCAAAGGGCGAAGGCCTTGGCAACCAGTTTCTAGCCAATATCCGCGAGACAGACGCCATCTGCCATGTGCTCAGATGTTTTGAGGATGACGACATCACCCATGTGGACGGACGTGTTGACCCGGTATCTGACGCTGAAACCATCGAACTGGAGCTGATCTTCGCTGACCAAGACAGCCTAGAAGGCCGTATCCACGGCCTCGGGCGCAAAGTTCGCGGCGGCGACAAAGAAGCCATCCTGACGATGAAGATGATCGACAAGATACTGCCTCTGCTCAAGGACGGCATCCCAGCGCGCAAGGTTAAGGTAGAGAGCGAAGATGAAGAACGCGCCCTCAAAGAACTGCAACTTCTGACCAGCAAACCAATCCTTTATATCTGCAACGTCGATGAAGACAGCGCTGCACAAGGCAATGAATTTTCTGCGGCTGTGCAGAAAATGGCCGAAAACTTGGATGCGGGCTGTGTGGTTATATCCGCCGCCGTAGAAGCCGAGATTGCACAGTTAGAAGACGAGGAAGAAAAAGGCGAGTTTCTTGAAAGCCTTGGCCTTGGCCAAACAGGCCTCGCCCGCGTGATCCGTGCCGGCTACGATCTGTTGCATCTAGTGACATATTTCACCGTAGGCCCCAAAGAAGCCCGCGCTTGGACGATCACCACAGGCACCAAAGCCCCGGCCGCCGCGGGTGTGATCCACACGGATTTCGAGAAAGGCTTCATCCGCGCTGAGACAACAGCTTACGGTGATTATGTAGGGAACGGCGGCGAGCAAGGCGCCAAAGATGCAGGCAAGATGCGGCTAGAAGGCAAAGACTATATCGTCCAAGACGGCGACGTGCTGCATTTCCGCTTCGCAAACTAGTGATTAAATTCCGGCAAGATGAAATCCGGTAGCCATATGTAGCCGGCACCGAAAATCAGCGCTATCAATAGTAGCTGATAGGCAAAGTAAATTTTGAGAGGCCTCGTTAGCGCGGGGCCTTTTGTTTTATAGCTGTGTCCGCAATCTTGGCACTTGCGCATATTCCCGCCGGGCGCGGCGAGCAACAACCCCAACGCCCACATCACCGGCAGCCAAACGATTGACCGATACCGAACAACCGAGCTGGAACCACATGCCGTGCAGGAATGAATTTTATCTTCCTCAATCTCGGGCAATTCAGGTTTGAATGGCTCGCCCTTTAGAATTTCATATGCTTCGTCAAAATCTTCATCCAGCACCCAGAGGCGGTAGCCGTCGGTTAGGCCTAATTCGGGCATGGCTGAATAAGACTGTGCGTTATCGGAATGCACATGCAGCCCGGCAGCCTCTAAAATGCTGCTGCGGACCAGAAGATCTGAATAATCACCTGTTCTAAAAACCAGTTTCACATCGCCCCCCTGCGCTCGTTCAGTGGGCGTTTGCCAACCGCACTTCGATAGCCTTCCTATCGTCCGCGCCGCCATTTGGCACTATGCAAAAGAAAGTGTCAACACCGTCTTCCATGCCGTAGGCAGGTAAATTTGACGTGGAATTACAAACCCGTCCATCCTTGGTAAACACTAGATCACGCAGCACTGTTACCCGAGTTGGGCTTGGGTAGCTGATGAAGGTTTCCGTTTTTGGGAAAAAGCGCAGCACACGGTCGGTGGCGTTGGCCGTAATCCATACATCGCCCGTCGCCTGATCTACATTCAAGGCGTAGGGAACTTCATACTCGTCGCCAGCCAACAGCGGTAATTTATAGTTTTTGAACACGCCAGTCGCTGGGTCAAAACGCATCAGCACACCGTCATCAAACGCCGGAATCCATAGGATGCCGTCTTTATCAAACCGGGGACGGCGAGGTCCCTTGTAAGGCGTAGCAAATGATTTCATTTCCTTGGTAGCGGGATCAAAACGGACAATCATATTATCATATAATTGCGTAAGCCAAATGCTGCCGTCCTTGGGGTGAACATCGATCCCGTAGGCCGAAGCCACCACTTTGTTGCCAAAAAACTTATGGTGCGAAATCGTCAGCGGCAGGTTCATTCTTTCAAACCAGCTAGAGGCCCGCAAAATGGTGGGCATCGTCACGTCGGTTATCCAGCGCCAGAAACCATTACTTGGCAGCGGGTAAACGTCCATCGTATCGGTACTAGGATCATAATGGCCCAATTGATTTGACGCATTAACCGTGAACCACAGCGTATCGTCTTTTGCGGCGCGGATAGTGTGAGGGTATAGCGCGTCGCCCTTAATAGGGTGCAATTTCACACCCCGTGTTTTAAGGTCCAGCTCCCCAAGGGTGACAGACAGTGAATTGGTGAACCACAATTTATGATCAGATGTTTCCGCCATTGAATGCGGCCCATGTTCGCCGACAAAAAGGCCGATTGGCAAAGACATGCCCGAAAAAACACCCCCAACAGGCAGCCCGATGCTGGGGATTTCAATCTGATCAATTTCATGAGTTTCGCGGTCTAATACCCAGATCACATCATGGCCTTCGTCGGTGCCGTATAATTTACCGTCAGACCCAACATCTGTATCGTGCAGAAAAGACATACCGTCACCAACCAGCCACTGCTCAATCTTAGCATTAGCCAGCAGTTCACTAGCGCCGTAGCTGTGGGTTTTATCTATCGTGCGGCCGTCAAACCCTTCCGTGAACGACTTCACAATGGCCGCGTTGTCATCCGCACTAATCGCAGCAAAATAGCCTTCCATGCGGTTCACTGTCACTTTCCAGTCCTCGGCATCGCGGGGAACGCGGGTCAATTCGTTGCCCACTTGGTGGCAATAATTACACTGTGAAATAAAGGCGGAACGGTGGCCTTTAGTATCCCATTTCAGTTCCGAGGCATGGGCAGAAGCCGCTAGCGCATAGGTTCTGTCTTCGGCATTTTCAAAATGCTTCACAACCAGATCAAGCCGGGCTAGGCCGTCTTTGCTAACGGTGATTTCCGTCAGCGTATCGGCAAAATTAACAATCCGCGCCCTAACATCCAAGGTGCCGCCAAAATCTGTGCGCAGCGCATAGCGACCACGGCTGTCGGTGTAGACGGTAAGCTTGCGGGTATGCTCCTCGTTCCAAAGAGTAAACATGGCCCCGACCAACGGCTGGCCAGCCTCGGACCGAATAGTGCCGATAAAGTCGGCAGCAGAAAGCTGCGGCACCCCAGAAACCACACCAAAACATAGGGCAACTGCAATTGCTGAAATCCTCATGATACGGCTCCCTGTTTTGCACCAGAAGCCATCCAAGAGGGCAATATTGTGCCAAAATTTAACAGGCTCAGCAGCGGCAAACCCAAAATGCCGAGGAAAGGCCCGCCAAAAAATACATTCACAATCAGCGCTACACCCGAGATGGAAAGCGTTAAATCTTCCTCAGGCTGCGCAAGCCTGCGCCATGATATTGCCAATATCAACACAAGGCCTGAAAGCTGATTGATGATGACAAGCGCCTTAAAGGCCTTGGGGTTCCATGCGTTCCACAAACTATACGCTGTAAAAAACAGCCCCGCAGACATCACATAATAAGCTGAAGCCATCGTGCCCAGATAAACGGCAAAAACCGCACTGGCTAAAAGCAACGCAGAAAAGACAGAAACCTGTGTGGGGCGCTGATGAAAGGTCATCCCTGTTCTCCCGATAAAATATTGATATGCGCCCAGCTACACGTCCATCCGGCTATAACCAAAGCACATCGCACTCGTCATACACATGATATTCGTCGCTAGATTCAAGTTTCAAGTATTTAGCCGTGGTCAGCTAAATTTTACCGCATTCGCGCTCATGCGCTGTGCAGTTTTAGCCGGAAAGTGACGCCACAGCTCCCCTGTCCGTCCCCTGTCGTGACTTTTTGTTAACGCCTTGTTGTTATGGTTAATTCTTTATCAACAAGATCAAAGCCTCGTGAAAAAGAAAAGCCAACATAAGATCAATAAAACCACGCTCGCAGACCTGTATGAACATAGCTTCATCGGTGTCACTGTGCACCGGGGTTTTGACATTCTTTACTCAAACCCCAAAGTGGCCAAGATACTTGGCTATTCTGATGTCGCCAAACTGCGCGAGGCCGCTGATCTTCGCCCTCATATCCCTCGTCGTCGCCAGCGCGAAATATCTGAACGTTGGGCAGAAATTGAAGGCGGCGCCTTAAAACCAGAACGTAACCGGGTTTCAAATATCACACTTGACGGACATGAAATTTGGCTGGATGTCACAGACGAGCGCATTTTGTGGGAGGACGGAAAGCCAGCCATTATCAGCACACTTTATGATGTGTCCACGGCTGTTCATACCAATGAAAGCCTCTTGTCATCACTTCGGCACCTTGAGGTATCGCTTGATAGCATCTTGGAGACCATCCCAACTGGCATCGCGATCTTTTCAGATGTGGGCGAGCCAAAAACTGTCAATAGTGCCATGCGCAGGCTGTTCCAAGCCAGCCCAAGCGAAAGCGATTATGTCCCGCGTGCGATGTCTGATCTGTTGGCAAGGCTTGTAAACTCAGACGCGCAAGAGCTTTCTGAACGCGGTGTTGAAACCCGTGTGAACAAAGTGGTTGATTTGATCGCGCGGCGCATGTCGGACGATACCATCATGCTCTCTGCTGCCGATGTCAGTGATTGGAAATATACTCAGGATGAATTAAAAACTCTGGCAGAACGCGACAGCCTGACCAAATTGTTCAATCGCCGAGGCTTTGTCGATACAGTGCGGCCCATGCTAGAAACCTGCGCCGGTAAAAATCAGCATTTCGCCATTATCATCGCTGACATCGACTTTTTCAAATCCATCAACGACACCCACGGGCACGCAGCCGGCGATGAAGCTTTGCGTAACTTTTCAAAGCGTATTGATAAAGCGCTCCGCAACCGGGATGTGGTTGGGCGCGTGGGCGGCGAAGAATTTGCAATCTTCCTCCCCGATAGCAGCCTTGAAACCGCCGAGCGCATAGCAGAACGTCTGCGCGCCAAGATCGCCAAAAACCCCATCGCCATCGCGGGGATGCGGGTGCCGATGACAGCCTCTTTTGGCCTGAAAGTATGGGAGGCAGATAGCGATATCCCGCGCCTGAAAGCCTTGATGCAGGATGCCGATAATGCCTTATACCGTGCCAAACAAGCGGGGCGCAACCGCGTAGCTCTAGCCTGATTTACCGCGTAGTTCTAGCTTGATTTCAAAGTAATTTGATCTGGATAAAACAGCATTTCAATATAGTGCTTAATCCCCATTTGGCGGTTTTTCACCCCACCCAAGACCATGCTCTAAAAACGGAAAGGCCGACTGCGTATATAATAAAAATGGGATATATTGATATTTGAATGTCACCCCACGCACAGAGCCAATCACCCAAAACGCAATTAAAAGACACGTTGGCACCACAGAATACCAGTGTGGCGGCCGAAACAGCGCGACAAAACTAAAGGGTTCGCCCTTGCGTGCTTTTGTCCTTAAAATTAACAGGCGCGGCGTGAAAACCGCCAACACCCACAAGACCACTGTAAAAATTATAAATTTATCGATAGTGCCAAGAGGTGGGCGAACGACAAACCAATTTAGTGACGCGCTTATCAGGGCGAGCCAAATCGGCAACAGCACAAAAAACAAACTAAACGCCAGACGCAAGCGCATAAGATTCTTTTTAAAGCCCACATTATCGCTTATGCGGTCCACATAGCAGAACCACATTAAAGCAAGACTAAGAATTTGTAAATTAAGGACAATTTCCCACCACCAGCGAGATCGTACTATGCCTTCGCCCGTATATTCACCCGCTAGATAAAGCTGAAACATAGATGTAAGGATGGCGCCCGCTATTATCAGCGCGACGCCTCCCATCAATGATCTGCCATCTTTAATATACATCTGGTTTAAGATACATTCCGCACGGCATCTGCCTTGGTGCAGTAAATCCGCCCACGCGGCTACTGTTTGTAAATCTTACCAGATTTCATCACAAAATCCACCTCAAGTAGTTCTTTTAGGTCGTCAAGCGCGCTGCTATCGGTTGCGATAATATCCGCATATTTACCCGCTTCAATGGTGCCTAGGCTGTCTGACATATCGATTAGGTCAGCCGCACTGACGGTGGCTGATTTTAAAACATCCATCCGGCTCATCCCGGCTTTTTCCATCAGCAAGGCTTCTTCGGCGTTCGTCCCATGACGCGAAACGCCGCTATCGGTCCCAAAGGCGATATTCACCCCGGCCTTATATGCCACCGAGAAATGCGCCATCATATCACCGCCAACCCGGATCGCTTTGGCCTTGATCTGATCTGACATGAAATTACTGGATTTCGCCATTTTCACAACCGTCGCACCGGCAAGAAGGGTCGGCACCAGATATGCGCCGGACTTTTTCATCAACTTGATCGAGGTTTTATCAGCGTATGACCCGTGCTCGATACTATCCACACCTGCACGCAAGGCTGCATTGATACCACCCGCAGAATGCGCATGGGCCGCCACTTTGCGGCCAAGACCGTGCGCGGTGTCCATAATTTCTTTCAGTTCATCGTCGGTCATCTGCTGGCCAGTGCCTGTGTTTGTATCCGACAGAACCCCGCCCGTTGCAGTGATTTTTATCAAATCCGCCCCAAACTTGACCGCGCGGCGCACCGCACGCCTACAGTCATATGGTCCATCACAAATGGTTTTTGAGGTGTATTTTTCCAGTAAATCATGGCGCATACCGTCCACATCACCGTGCCCGCCCGTTGCAGCCACACCGCCTGAGGCAATGATGCGCGGGCTATCAACCCAACCTTTGTTCGATGCATCGCGAAGCGCATAAATATGGGTCGGTTCTGCGCCCAAATTACGCACTGTCGTAAAGCCAGCCATCAACGTGCGTTTAGCAAACATCACGCTTTCCATGCCTCTGTCAGCCGCCGACATGCGCAGCATTTCGCTGTCAGAATTGGCTGATAGTTCCCCTTGCAGATGCACATGCATATCCATCAAACCGGGCATAACAAAGCTTTTGGAAAGGTCTACTTCCACAGCAGTGTCCCCAAATTCACTGGCGGCAATAAAACCATCCCGCACGGCTTTGATACGGCCATCTTCAACAATGATTGTCTGGTTTTTCTTTGGCGCTTCACCCGGAACCGCAAGCAGTTCCCCCGCATGAATAACTTTAATATCCACCGCTTTGGCTTCACCCGCACTGATCACCAGCAGCGATGCCGCTACAGCACCAACAATATATTTTTTCAATGAATCTCTCCCTGGAATTTAAGGCGCGATAGTGCCACGGCAAAGTGAAAAGTCAATTCACGGAATCTTCAGACAGGCATCACAATCAAAATGCGGTCGGGTTACCGCAATATCAATCGCTCCAGCTTGACCTAGCTCGCAAGAGACCCATTTTGATAGAAAAGGAGTTCATAGAGTATGTATCAGGTTTATTTTGAAGATATCACAGTTGGCGACGTTTCAGAGTTTGGCGCTTATAAGGTCACTCGCGAAGAAATTATCGACTTTGCAAGCAAATATGACCCCCAGCCGTTCCATCTTGACGAGGAAGCCGCAAAAAAATCGGTGTTTGGCGGATTGTGCGCCAGCGGCTGGCACACATGCGCTATGCTGATGCGCATGTTAGTGGATCATCTGCAAGACAAGGGTGTTGCCAGCATGGGATCGCCCGGTATTGATTCTATAAAATGGATCCGTCCGGTTATGGTGGGGGATACACTGCATGTGCGCGCTAGCGTTGATGCCAAACGTGACAGCAACTCTCGCCCCAATCTTGGCCTGCTCAAGGGAACATATTTGGTTAGCAATCAAAACGGCGAGAAAGTCATGACCATGAACTCTAACTATATGGTCGCCAAGCGAAACGGATAACCAAGCCACGAAAACCCGCTAAACCCACTCGCGCCCCCCGTCCGTCTCGCGCTTAGGTTATCAGCAATAGCCTGCGGAATCCGTTCAGGCTATAGAGCCGGGCAAGATACATAAAATTTGCTGTTTTTTTAGCCCTTTTAGTAACCTGAGGTTAATCTTTATCGGTATAGCCTGTTGTCCGAACTATAACATTTCAAATCGGCTGGCAACTTCCCCGAAAGGCCGATAAAGAAACACCTTAAAAGGATCAGGCAAATGGCTATCTCCCCCAGCACCCCCCTCGAAGATGAAGACTTTACATTAAATACAGCAGAGCCCGCTGGTTTCAAAGTAACCTCCGAAACCCCTACAGCAAATTCAAGCGATGATAGTGATAATAGCGACACTACAAATCATACAAATCACGATGATTCTAATAACTCTGATGATGACGACGAAGACCACAACCCTACAGAGGGCGATGATGATCTATCGGGCCAAAATGACAATGACAGCATAGACGGGGCTGGCGGAAATGATGACATTGGCGGCGACGATGGCAGCGACGACATCTCAGGCGGCGAAGGGGACGACACTCTTGACGGCGACGATGGTGACGATAGCCTAGATGGCGGAAACGACGACGACGAGCTTGACGGCGGAAACGGCAACGACAGGCTTGAAGGCGGTCGCGGCAGTGACGATGTGCACGGCGGTGACGGCGATGACCGTATTGATGGTGGCAGAGGCAGAGATACCCTTGAAGGCGGCGACGGCGATGATACTCTAACCGGCGGTGCTGGTGCGGATAACTTTGAAATTGATGAGGGATCTTCGGACGTTATCACCGATTTCAACCCCGGTGAAGGCGACATTATCGACCTTGATGATTTTGAAGACATTAATTCGTACGAAGATTTTCTTGCCTTAACCTCTGAAAGCAACGGCGATGTTGTTGTCGATTTTGGCGACGGCACATCCCTAACTATCCAAAACATCACGCTAAGCGAACTCAGCGCGAATAACTTTGAGTTTGATACCCAAGGTGATGGTCCCGACGACGAAAACGACGATGAAAACTTTGACGGCGGCGTAGACGATGATCGTCACGCAGGAGATGACACCTCACAGCGTGTAAAAGGCAATGACGGCGACGATAGCCTAGAAGGCAACGGCGGCAATGACACCCTAAATGGTGGCAAGGGCAATGATACCATCGACGGCGGTGATGATGATGATGAAATTTTCGCTGGCAAGGATGATGAAGGCAACGATGAATTTATCGGCGGCAACGGAAATGATACCATTGGCGGCGGCAAAGGCAACGACACCCTTATTGGTGACAATCTAAACCGCGATAATGACGGCGATGATGGCGACGATGTTATGTTTGGTGGTGACGGCGATGATGTTGTTGTCGCAGGCAGTTGGAACGACGACAATGGCGATGGCGATTTTGATGACGGTGAACAAGTCAGCACCGGAAGTTCCGCCAATTCGCTTTGGGCTGGAAACGGAGACGACAGTCTATACGGCGCAGGCGGAAATGACACTATCGGAGGCGGCGACGATGACGACCAAATTCGCGGCGGAGGCGGCGATGATCTGATCTACGGTGGCCGCGACGCTGGCAATGATGACATTGAAGGCGGCGAAGGCGACGATATTGTCTTTGGGTCGCGCGGTAATGATAACGCCAAGGGCGATGATGGCAACGACGATATATTCGGCGGCAGCGGCGATGATACGATCAACGGCGGCAACGGCGATGATGAAATATACGGCGGTGCAAACGATGATGATCTTACTGGTGGTAACGGCGCAGATACTTTCTATTTCTCGGGCGATCATGCTGACGACGTGGTTCAAGATTTCGAAGTTGGCACCGATACACTGTTCATTCGCAATACCAACACCGATTTCACATCGCTTGATGATGTAACCGCCGCTAGTCAAGAAACAACCGTCAACGGCGAAGATGGCCTGTTGATTGATACTGGTGACGGATCATCAATCTTCCTAGTCGGTGTAAGCTTGTCTGACTTGCCTGATATGGACATCACGCTCTAGGGATAAGATCAGCGGTATAAAAACCGTTTCTACTATATATTGGCACGCTAGATATTGGCTCGTTTACGACCAAAATAGCGTGCCAATTTTGGCAACCGAAATGCCAACAGTGCCAGCAAAATAGCCCCGTAGATAAAGGGTTCCAACTGGAAGCCCTTACGCATCATAATAAAATGCAAAATCACCAGCGGTGCTACCGCGTAAATCAGCCGGTGCAAACGGTTCCACCGTTTAGCCCCCATCCGCTTGATCCAGCCCTTTGTGCTGGTTACCGCAAGAGGCAATAACAGCAAGAAACTGGTCACTCCGACAGTGATATACAGTCGCTTGAGAACATCTTTCCACAACTCTGGCCAATCAAATAGCATATCCAGCCATACATAGCTGGTGATATGCAAACAGGCATAAAAGAAAGCAAAATTCCCAATCATGCGCCGAAATAAAATCGGCTTGGAGGATTTAAATGCTTTGGATAACGGCGTGAGCGCCAATGTAAGCAGCAACATTCGCATCGCCCAATCACCCGTGAAACGGTTTGAGGCTTCTTGCGGATTAAACCCAAGGCCGTTCAGCTGCCCATCAAAAGCCAAAACCCAATTATATATAAGCCAAAAGGCCGGAATTAGAGCCAGTGCAAAAACCAAAGGTTTGCCGTAGCGGCGCACTTGCGCAGTTGTGATTTTCAACAGATAACAACCTTCATCAATGGTTTTCGCGCAGGTCCATACCCGCATACAGGTGGGCAACTTGCTCGCCGTATCCATTGAACATCAAAGTTTTCCTACGACCAAATTCCCCAATGCGGCGTTCTCTGGCTTGGCTCCAGCGTGGATGCTCCACCAAAGGGTTCACATTGGAATAAAATCCATATTCACTGGGGGCAGACCGACCCCAGCTGGTTTCTGGCTGCTTGTCCCCAAGGGTGATACGCACAATCGATTTAATTGATTTATAGCCATATTTCCAAGGCACAATGAGGCGCAGCGGTGCCCCATTTTGGTTTGGCAGTTCCTTGCCGTAAAGACCAACCGCGACAAATGTCAAAGGGTTCATAGCTTCGGCCAATGTCAGGCCTTCAACATAGGGCCAATCCAATACCCGACGCCGGACACCCGGCATTTGTTTAGGGTCTGCCAGCGTTTCAAACCCAACATATTTCGCCCCGCCTTGCACCCCCACTTTCGCCAAAATCGCAGAAAGCGGCACACCAATCCAGGGGATCACCATCGACCAAGCCTCAACACAGCGCAGCCGGTATATTCGTTCTTCAAGGGATTGCATATCCACAAGGTCTTCAAAAGCATAGGTGGCTGGCTTGTCGACCATGCCGTCAACAGAAACCGACCAAGGCTTTGGCTGAAGCCGCCATGCGTTGGCGGCTGGATCAGCCTTGTCGGTGCCATATTCATAATAATTATTATAATTGGTCACTGCGGCTTCTGGTGTCAGCGCCTCCCTTGGATCAAAACCAGATTTTGTGTGATCAAGCTTATTGAGCACTCGCTGATTAGCCGCGAACGCCCCGCTTGCAACACCCGCGCCCGCAAGTCCTGCCAATCCAACAATGCCCGCAGCACCCTTGATAAATGTGCGGCGTGTCTGATACAGCCCCTCAGGCGTGACCGCATTTTCACTTTCATGCCATGATTTTTTATTTTTAATCAGCATAGACGTTCTCCTCAATGCCGTTACATAAGCTTGAAAGCCCAACTGTCTAGTCACATACTGTTGCCATCTGCGTGATCACATAAGTTAGGAGGCCCCATAGCAAGCTCGCGAGGGCTCTACCTCTGGAAGTCATAAACACTGCCCAAATTCAGTATCTGCGAAAGCGCGTCAAGGGCGGTGAAACATTCAACCATTAAAGCAGGGTCGCCAAGATCATCAGGAGATAACCGGTCGCGATAATGCTTTTTGGCCCATGTTTGTAAACGCGCCAGCAAAAGATCATCTAGGATACAATTCGCCCCCATTTCCAAGCGGTCGCTATGGGATAAAGCTACGCGCAGCCTCAGGCACGCGGGGCCGCCGCCATTGCGCATACTTTGGCGCACATCCAGATAATCTGCGTGTAAAATTGGCCCGCCGCTCATAAGCAGGCTGTCCACATAGGCCTTCACGCTGGGCATTTCCTCGGCTTCAACCGGCAGGATCAACCGCATGGCTGTATCGTTGGGGCTGCTGATCAACTGACTGTTAAACAAGTAGGATTTCACCGCGTCGCCAAGCGGCACTTGATCATCAGGCACTTCGATAAAATGCATCGGAGCATCACCCATCGCCGCTTGAATATCTGACCGCAGTCGGGCCGGATTTTCAAACGCCAATTCGTGGTAGAAAAAGACATTTTTATTGGCCACCGCGACCACATCATTATGAAAGGCCCCCATATTGATCGCCGCCGGATTTTGGCGCACAAACAGCGTACGATTGGCCGCAGTGCCGTGCTGGCGCGCCACCGCAGCAGAGGCTTCTCGCGTTTGCCTGCCGGGAAAACTCAGGTCTGTGGCTGGTTCAAACGCTCCGCGTCCATACACATAAAGCGCAACACCCTTTTCACCGTAATCAGCGCAAAAGCGGTTGTGATTGGCCGCGCCCTCGTCGCCCATATGGGTGCCGCCTTCAAGGGCATCATGATGCGCGAAACGGTCGCCTTGAGGGAAGATCGCTTTTAAAATCCGCCCCGTTGTCGGCGCTTCGATTGACCGGTGATACATTGCCGCCAAATTCGCAGGGGTGAAATGGGTTCGACCGTCCCCGCTATCAGCGCTTGGCGTCACGGTGGCCGCGTTGGCGGTCCACATGGTGGCGGCAGAGGTTACATTGCGAACAAGCGCCGGATTTTCTTTCCATGCAGAGGCTAATATTTCAGCGTCTGACCCCGTAAAGCCGTGCATTCGCAAGGTTCTTAGATGCGGTCTGTCATGAGGGGGCAACACGCCCTGTATCATACCAAGGCCGCGCAAATGCTGGGCTTTTTCCAGCCCCTGAAGAACACCTTCCAAGGGATTCGCAACCAAGCCCTTATTGCTGGCAGAGGCAACATTGCCGTAAGAAAGCCCGGCATAATTATGCACCGGTCCAACAAGGCCATCGAAATTTATTTCCTGCCAATTGCGGGTATCCGCCTGATTAAGCCTATCCGTCATGGGGCATCTCCTAAATCAAGGCCAACAGGCATGGCAGCAACAGCAACCTTTCCTTCGGCTTGATCCATGCTGGCAACAGCATATGAGCAATAATCTGCGGCATAATACGCACTTGGCCTATGGTTGCCTGACAAACCAATGCCGCCAAACGGCGCCGTAGAGGCAGCGCCCGTAAGCTGTTGGTTCCAATTGACAATTCCCGCACGAGCGCGAGGATAAAAGCTTTCGTACAAAGCTTGATTGTCAGAAATAAGGCCGGATGCCAGCCCGAATTTGGTATTGTTAGCCTCAGAAATTGCAGCCTCAAAATCCGCTGTACGGGTTAACTGAAGCAAGGGTCCAAACACTTCTTCATCGGGTTTTTCGGCGATACCCGATACATCCAAAAGCCCCGGAGACAGAAATGCACGCCCTCTGTGCAAATTTGTGACAGGCCGAAGCGCGATAGCCCCCATATCAATAAGCCTCTGCTGCGCTGTCAGCACGGCTTTGGCGGCCTCAGCACTGACCACAGGCCCCATGAAGGGCTGTGACACATCATCCCATGCGCCCACCGTGATCTTATCCATCACGCCAAGCAGCGTTTCGGTGAACCGGTCCCCTGCTTCACCGACCGGGACAATCAGCCGTCTGGCACAGGTGCAGCGCTGGCCTGAGGAAACAAACGCCGACAAAATAGTTAGCACCGCCGCCGCTTGGTCATCCTCAACCTCATGGACAATCAGCGGGTTGTTGCCGCCAAGTTCGAGCGCTTGGATAACATTTGGGCGGTCAACAAGTTGGCGGGCAATCCTCTGCCCTGTTTTTGCACTGCCCGTAAACAAAAGACCATCGATCTGCTGGTTCGCCACCAGCGCCGCACCTGTATCCCTGCCCCCTTGCACCAAATTCAGAACCCCCGCTGGAAGCCCGGCTTCGGCCCAAATTTTCACCATCAATTCAGCAACGGCTGGCGTGATTTCACTGGGTTTAAAAACCACCGTATTCCCCGCAATAAGCGCAGGAACGATATGCCCATTGGGTAGGTGCCCCGGGAAATTATACGGTCCGAACACCGCCATTACCCCGTGTGGACGATGGGTGAGCCCTGACTTGATCACACCGTTCACGGCTTGGCGTGTTCCGGTCCGTTCTTCAAAAGCTTTTACCGAAATTTCGATCTTGCCGGCCATAGCGGTCGCCTCACCGGTGGCATCCCAAAGTGTCTTGCCAGCCTCGCGAGCGATCAATTCCGCCATTTGGGGTTTATGCTCCACAAGCAAGGCAGCATAGCGGCGAATAATGCTGATACGGTCCTCTATAGGGGTCAAGGCCCAACCACCGGCGGCGGCTTTGGCCGCTGTAACCGCATCCGCGACTTGATCAGCCGAAGCTTCTCTGCCAGCCCAAAGCTGCTCAGTTGAAGACGGATCATGTGATGTAAACTCGGCGCCCGTGCCTGCCTGCCAAGCCCCTGCAATAAAATGTGTCATGATGCTGCCCCTGTGTTTGTCGCCTTCTGGTCTGATAAGTCTTTGTCCGTGTCGCCCTTTATGCGGTCAACCGGGCTGTATATCAGTGTGGAGCCAACCGAAACATCCAGCGCGGTCGCTGCAAGGTGCGGAAGCCAAACCCCTTCAGAGCCTTCGACAAGATTGCTAAGAACCACACGAAACCCTTCCAAACTTGGATTGGCCACTAAATGTGTGGGGTCTTGGCCTTCGCCTTCCACCGTCCCGCTTAAGCGGCCCTCAACGCTTTTGCGGCAGGTCCAGATGCCCCGTTTATGAACCTCCATCAATGGCCCACCATCAAAAATATCAACAGCACCGGAAAAGCGAAATCCTTCTTTTTCAAGCAGGGTCTTAGCGGGGATTGTGCTATCGTGCGGGCGACCAATTACCGAGCGTGCACTTTCAGGCAAAAGCGCCGTATAGATCGGAAACTTTGGCATTAAATCAGAAATAAACTGGCTGTTTCCCCGCCCATTAATATCGTCAGCCGCCGCGAAATCCATACCAAAGAAATGCCGCCCAATCGCATCCCAAAACGGGGATTGATGATTTTTATCAACCCAGCCTCTCAGCTCGGATATAACAGCATCAGGAAAGCGTTCCATGTGCGCCGCCATAAGCATATAACGCGCTTTTGATAGCAGCTTTCCTAATTTGTGCCGCCGGTAGTCGGGGTCAATAAACAGTGTTGCTATCTCTACAGCACCGAGAAAATCATTCGACAATTGCAATAATTCGGTATCGACCCGCTTTTGTGGTTCGTGGCTAAGCTGGGTCTGGTGCAAAATCCGGTAACTATAAAATGGCTTATCAAGGCCAATGCCAACAATCAGGGCGCTTGTCCCGCAAATATAGCCAGTTTCCATATCTTCAAGAACCAGCAGATAACTCTGCTTTTCTGCCTCGCTAAGATCACTGGAAAATGCCGTTTGTGACTCTTCAATTTTTTGCTGCAAAAAGGGCTTGTGCGCAGGCAGCGTTGTAAGCCCTGTGCCGGTTTTTTCGGCAAGCGACATCAGGCCGTCAAGATCGGCTGGTCGCGCTGGTCGAACCACGAACATGTGATTTTTCCTCTATTTTCATGAACCCGTCTGTCTCCCGATCAGGAGCAGGTTCTAGCGTCCGGGCAACTTAAGGGCCCCGGTTGCCTGTCGTGTCGTCTGGCCCCAAAGCCCACTGGCGGAACTTTGGGAAGGCCTGATTAAGCCTTAGCGTTCACGGCTTGGTCAAAATGCCCGGCCGCAAATGCCATCAATATCAGGGCTGAAAGTTTAGCCCTTTCTGAAAAACTATCCACCAGCACAAATTCATCTGCTGAATGGATCATGCCCCCCCGAACGCCGAGCGTATCCACATTAGGAAGGCCAGCAGCCGCTAAATTATTGCCTTCACAGCAACCGCCTGTGGCAACATAATTGATATCTAAGCCAAGTTCCAGTCCGCAAGCCTTGATCGCATCCATTAATAATAAATTTGCCTCAGAAAGCACTTTTGGAGGGCGGTTAATTCCGCCGTGAAGGGTCACATGATAGCCCTCGTCAGCGTTCGCCTGAGCCACAATTTTATCCAGCTGTTTTTCAAACCAAACAGCGTCTTCGGCCTCATGTAAGCGAACATTAAAACGGCACACCGCCAAATCAGGCACCACATTTGTGGCCACGCCGCCCGATACAACGCCAACATTAACCGTCAAATCTGGTCGCCCACCTGTTAACGCAGCCAGCAAGCCTGCACATTCGGCCATTTTCACCACCGCATTTCGGCCCTGATGAAACTCACGTCCTGCATGGGCCGCTTTGCCGCGCACAATAAGGCTGTAATTGCCGCTGCCTTTTCTGGCACCCGCCAATGTCCCGTCAGCCAGAGCCGGTTCGTATGTTAGGCCAATGTCAGCGGCTAATGCGCGCTCTGCCAGCACCGAAGCCGATGCCAAAGACCCGGTTTCTTCATCAGGGGATAACAGCACCTCCCAGCCCACAGACCCCGCAAGCGGTGTTTCTTCAAACGCCTTGAGAGCATTGAGCATCACCACGATGCCGCCCTTCATATCCGCAACACCAGGGCCGTTTAGGGTGTTTGCATCTAACCACTTGGGCTTCTGGAAAGCATGGCTGGCAGCAAAAACTGTATCCGTATGGCCCGTTAATAAAACTTTGCGGTTTGCATGCGGGCGCTTGCTAATGCGGATACAGCGACCATTTTTGGTTGCGACAATCTCACCCAAAGCATTCACTGTCTCGCCGTCTGGAAGTTCGATAAACTCTAGGTCTCCGCCAAGCGGGGCAAAAGCCTCGGTGATTGCGGCCTCCACCGCAGCAAGGCCAGCCATATTCGCGCTACCGCTGTTCATAGAGGACCATGCTTCTACCGTTTTCACCATGTCTGTTTGCCTGCCGTCGGTGGCATCAAGGGCCGCCTGACAGAGCGTCCATTCTGGTAAATTTTTAATTGATATCGTCATAGACACTTTTCCCGAGCCTTTGCCCTAAGGCTTTGTGGCTTCTGTTTTGACCATAGCATAGGCTGGTCCATAGCATAGGGACAATCCCCCCTTAACATAGAGAGAATACTCCTCGCAGGCGGCATATTTCGCCGGATATAAGCCTCAATATTTCCTTTTACCGCAGAAAAACCTCAGTTCACCGCATTGAAACAAGTCTGCATCATACATACGTTAAGGTTCAATGAGGGAAGTATCAAAAAAATAAATTCCCCATACACCGGGCCTGAAAATGGGCCCAAACGACAGTAGAGCCAGCGCACATATTTGTGCTGAATAGCGAGGAAAACATTATGAAGGCCCTTATCGTAGACGGGGAAGAATTATTCCGGTTGTCGCTTAGAGAAGTGGTGGCAATCGCGGGCAATTTTACCGAAATTATCGAAGCCGGTTCAGAACATGAGTTTTTAGCCAAAACAGCCAGCCACAGCGACCTGTCGTTAGTGGTACTGCACCCTTCCAGCCTTAGGGATGAAGGCGAAAATTGGGTAAAACTTGTACGGCGGCTTTATCCGGGCGTGACGATATTAACCATCACCAACCAACCCCATGAGGCCACAAGTCGCTGGATGGGAACGGTTACGATCGCCCGAAGCACAGGCGTTGCCATGATGGTTTCAACTCTGCGCCGCGCGCTTCGCCTGCCGCAAGAAACCGGTACTTTGGCCACACCCGCACGGCCACAAATGGCCGCGCAGCTTGAGCAAAGCTCGCAAGATGAATTTTCGCGCTTTCAAGAAAGCCTAAATTCCGAGCAAGAACCATTTGACATGAACCGGTTATCTTACCGTCAGAAGCAAATTCTTGCGATGGCCGCTGACGGCCTCCCCAACAAAGAAATCGCCGCACGGCTAACAATTGCCGAAGGGACGGTAAAGGCGCATATGCATGCGATTTTCAAAGTGCTTGGTGTTTCCAACCGCACGCAAGCGGTGATCCGCTACGGCGCTGCCGGATCACGGACAAGCTCTAACGGCAATGCTCCCGCACTAAATCCTGCTGTGCAAACCGTACAAATTCCAGCGTAAAATATCCCTCACGCAAAAATGGATACCGGGGTTAAGGCCCCGGTACGGCACGTTTTTTGCGCTTATAGGATAGCTTTATGCTGCAAAGGCGATACGCTTATAGTGACGACCTAATGCGTATGCACAAAGGGCTATAAGAGGCTAAAGCTCGCCTGTCAGATGTTTGATGACCCCTGAAAAATCCACACCACCGTTACCATCTTTATCCATTTGAGCGTAAATTTCGCGGCTCATGGCACCCAGCGGGGTGTTAGCGCCAGTGCTTTGGGCCGCGTCCATTGCGATCCCCAAATCTTTCAGCATCAAGGCTGTGGCAAAACCCGGCTTATAATCATTGTTGGACGGCGCTGTGGGAACAGGTCCGGGCGCAGGACAATAGCTGGTCATCGACCAACACTGGCCTGACGCATTCGAGGCTACATCAAAAAAGGTTTGATCATCAAGCCCAAGCGAACGGCCAAGATTAAAGGCTTCAGACACGCCAATCATGGAAATCGCTAACAGCATATTATTACAAGCCTTAGCCGCTTGGCCGTTACCCGCCTGCCCGCAGTGAACGATTTTGCCAGCCATTGGTTTCAATATAGTTTCAGCCCGCTTGAAGGCTGTATCCGAGCCGCCGACCATAAAGGCAAGCGTGCCTGCCTCAGCCCCGCCGACACCGCCTGATACCGGCGCATCGACCATTTCAAAACCGTGTTCCTCAGCCTTACAAGCCACACTGCGCGCGGTTGCCACATCAATGGTTGAGCTATCAATCAGCAAAGCGCCCGGCTTGGCGGCTTTGAACACATCTGCGTAAACTGCTCCGACAATTGCGGCGTTCGGCAGCATTGTGATAATAGCGTCTGCACCCAAAACAGCTTCCGCCACGCTAGAAAATCCGGTTCCGCCAGCCGCAGAAAAGCTTTTTAAAGCCTCTGCTGACAGGTCAAAGCCGCGCACCTCCATGCCAGCAGCGAGCAGATTTTTCGACATAGGCAGCCCCATATGTCCGAGCCCGATAAATGCGATTTTTGTCATGGTTTTCTTCCTTCAATCAATCTTTAGTTCATCAGCGCCTAGGGCGGCAAAATAGGCTTCAATATCGTCATCTGAAACCATATCAAGCGATGCTGGGTTCCAGATGGGGGCATTGTCTTTATCAACCAAAATAGCGCGAACCCCTTCATGAAAATCATGGCCCATCATAGCCCGACTAACGATACGAAATTCCATGCGCATAGTGTCGCGGAAACTGTCGATGGCCATACCGCGCCGCAATTGTGCGAACGTTAGCTTCAGGCTGGTAGGAGATTTACGCATCAAGAATTTAAACTGCTGCTGGCTCCAGTCGCTTTCGTCTAATTCAAGCATATGTAGGATTTCATCCACTCGCACGCCAGAAAAAGCCCCATCAATTTCTTCAAAATGCTGGGCCATCGGGGCGGGATCTGGATCGCGGTGGAACCTATCAAGCACCACCCGAACACAATCAACGCACTTAATTTCTGTCTCTGAGAGCGCCAAAATAATCGGGTTTATATCCAGCAAAGCCACCACATGGCTGGCGATACCAAGGGCATACAGGTCAGGCGCTTTGATCCGCGCGCCGGTAAGCGCCAGATACATGCCAGTTTCGCCCGGCAAGCGCGGCAGGAACCAACTGCCACCCACATCGGGGATCAGCCCCAGCCCAGTTTCAGGCATGGCAAACATGGTGCGCTCGGTCGCAACCCAAAAATCACCGGGGATCGAGACACCAACCCCGCCGCCCATGGCGATACCGTCCACAAGGCTGATATAGGGTTTGGGAAATTCGTCGATAGCGATATTCATTAGATACTCGTCGTGGAAAAAATCCCGCCATTCGCGGGTGCCCGCCTTGACCGACTGGGATACTTTCACCACATCACCGCCCGCGCAAAACGCCTTTTCACCCGCGCCGATAACCACCACCGCCTGCACTGACGGCGTGGTTTTCCATGTTTCTAACTGGCCTTTTATCGCCACGCACATGCTGTGGGTGAGGCTGTTGAGCGCCTTAGGCCGGTTAAGCGTGATCAACCCGATATTGCCGCGCTCTTCAAATAATACTTCCGCATCAGATGCTAAAA
>WFTS01000021.1 GCA_015485385.1 Kordiimonadales bacterium
ATGGTGCGGACGATCAAGCCACAGCCGCTAACTGCAGATGCCTTTGCCCCCTACGGCGAGGTTATCGAAGCCAGTCCTGATGCCGAGATGATCCGCATTAACCAAGGCAATACCACCCGGTTTCATGACTTGTTTCCTGTAGATGTATCAGCGGGCGGCGGCGAAGTGTGTGTTAGCATTTTTCGCTCGAACCCCCTGCCGCAGCCGACCACCATCAAACTAATGGAATATCATCCGCTGGGCAGCCAAGCCTTTATGCCGCTAGGCCGCGAACCCTATTTGGTAGTTGTGGCTGAGGCAGGTGATTTCAATGCGCGCGATATCAAGGTTTTTCTCGCCCAGCCCGACCAAGGCGTCAATTACCGCAAAGGCACATGGCACCATTATAGCCTAGCCCTAAACGCGGCCAGCGACTTCCTGGTGATCGACCGAAAGGGCGCAGGCGATAACTGTGTTGAGCATAAACTGGATGCAGGTGAGCAAGTAACCATCGAGCTATAGTGTATGAGATAGTAGGCCCTTAGTTACGGCTAGCAATCCGCCGAGGGCTAATTTTGTAAGTGACGTCTTCATGCGCATCCTATGTCATGCCGTGTTGTCTGATAAATGGACCCCGCATCGCAGTGCGGGCTGACGATCCAGCGTGCGGCCACAGTGTGGTATAGGTTTTCGCAATAGGCTCACCCTCGTTTATGCGCTAGGTCCCCCGCCACATAGGTGTGGCTGATGGTGCGGTCGTCGCCTAGGATGGACAAGACAAACAACAGTTCGTCCAGGCTTTTGCTGTTACTGAGGCGGCGTTCCATTAGGGGGGTGCTGGCTGTGTCAATTACCAGAAAATCAGCTTCTTTTCCGGCTTCAAAATTCCCAATTTTACCCGACATATTCAACACCTTCGCCCCGCCAAGTGTTGCCAGATAAAAACTTTTGAAAGGGTCAAGTTTATCGCCTTTCAAGCTACACACTTTGTAGGCTTCGTTCATGGTTTGCAGCAGGGAAAAACTGGTGCCAGCGCCGACATCAGTGCCCAGCCCCACTTTGATGCCGTATTTTTCTGCTTCCTTCAGGTGGAACAGCCCGCTGCCTAAAAACAGGTTGGATGTAGGGCAAAAGGCGATGGCGGCATCGGCTTCGGCCATGCGCTGATATTCTTCGCCTTCCAGATGCACACAGTGGGCAAAAACCGAGCGGTCGCCCAGCAAGCCAAAGCGGTCGTAAACATCCAGATAATCTTTGTTGGTGGGATACAGGCTTTGAACCCAGTCAATTTCACCAGCATTTTCCGATAGGTGCGTATGCATCAGCAGGTCAGGATATTCGGCCAGCAATTTTCCAGCCCGCGTAAGCTGATCATCAGAACATGCCGGGGCAAAGCGCGGGGTTACAGCGTACCCCAAGCGGCCTTTGCCGTGCCATTTGTCGATAAGCTCGCGGCTGTCACGGTCGCCGCTTTCAGCCGTATCGCGCACGGCCTCGGGCACGTTTCGGTCCATCAAAGCCTTGCCTGCCACGATACGCATGCCGCGCCTGTAAGCCTCTGCGAACAAGGCGTCGGCTGACTGTTTGTGAACTGTCCCGTAAATAAGCGCGGTTGTGGTGCCGTTTCTTAAAAGTTCATCGATGAAAAACGTGGCAGTGTCTGCGGCGTGGGCTGGATCAGCGAATTTTGCTTCCTCGGGGAAAGTATATTTGTTTAGCCAATCCAGCAGTTGTTCGCCAAACGAAGCGATCATATCCACCTGAGGGAAATGGATATGTGTATCAATGAAGCCGGGGACAATAAGGTTACCGCTATGATCAAGTATCTCTGTGTTCGGGGCGAGAGTTTTCTCGATCTCAGCGCGGTCGCCAGCCTTGATAATATGGCCATCCGCCACAAGAAGCATACCGTCTTCAAAATATTGGTGTGCGCCATCCCTGCCCACAATAGCGGGGTCATCGGTCATATGAAATACAGAGCCAAGATAGGCTTTCATGCTATTTCCTTTGGCCAGCCTGTGGCCTGTGATGTGCGCAAGGCATAAAAAAACAGCCTCAATTCTTAAACGCAAGAAACCACGCTGTTTGGATTGGGCTGTGGCTCCCTATTAAAATCCTGACGCTTTGGTCAGTCAAGGGAAAAGCCCGGATTTATCCTCTAAGGTATGCAGGATTTTATCGTGTGTGATCAAAGTTTGATAAGAGGCGCCATATCAACGCCGACAAGAATTCTCTCTATGTCACCCGTTTCACCATAAAAAGGCAAATAAAGCGCAGTCGCTTCAAGATAATCCTTATCCGGAGCGAAAGCAGGTGTCACTGTCATGATAGGCACTTTTTCCTGAAGCATGATTTCGCTGAATTTATAGATACGGTCCGAGGCCTGTTTATTGGGTATGATACGAATATCCTGCCCGGCTATTTCACCGTAATAGCCAGCAACAAAAGTACCGATCAGACGTACAGTTAGCGCCAAATTATCGTCTGGATATGTCACATCCAATATGGCGGCACGGTCGAGAAATTTTACTAGATTTTGAGGCTTGATTTTGGCTTTCGTGGGGTGCTCTAGGGACGACCAAAAGCCATAAAAAAAATCCACAACGGCGTTTCGACCAGCCACATCAGCCCCTCGGTAAAGACTGGTTTCACCGTATTTCGTATGTTGGGGTGTTTTGTGTTTTTTAAAGCCAAGCAACTGTGGATCCCGTTAAATTTAAAAGCAGTTCAGGGCAACTACAACGCCCGGTAAATTGGCTGTCCTTATATATTAATAGCGTATCAGGATAAATTGATAGTGCATTTGGCTTTATGAAATATCAAGGGACCAGCAAAAGCCTATGGTTTGAAAACCTGCGCGGTCATATATGCCTTCGCCGTCAGGGCTGGCATGTAGGGTAAACGTCATGGCTCCGTCTTGGGCGGCAGCCTTTAGAACCGCGCCGAACATTTGTCCGCCCAGCCCTTCTTTGCGCCTTTCCGCCAGGACAGCAATATCATAAACCCCTGCATAAGAGCCTTCAATTATATAGCTGCCGCATGCCACAGGCTTTCCGCCGTCATAGGCAATAAAATACTTTGTTTTCAGGGCCTCAATGGCGGCTTGTTCTTGGCCAGCAAATACGGACTGAACCATAAAAGCTTCTTCATTTCCCCCAAAAGTTGACCCCAAGACAGCGCCGATATCCATCAGGTGTTGGGGCTCATTTGCGGGGGTTATGGCCAGCTTTTCTTGGGCGGCAGACGGGGCGGTAAGATCATCATGCTCGCACGTCATAATCAGATGTTCATCGATCGCGCTTTTATCAACAGGAAGGCTTTGCAGCTGTCCGTCTTTCCAGCTCCATACAGCAAACCGGTTGTTGGTAAAGACGCTGTCTCTGGCCTCCTCGATGATGTCAAACGCAGGCCGCGTGGAGCCGGGGGCTAGGGCTAAAATATTGAAGGTGTCAGTTGAGCTGCCGCTGAAAACTGCTGTTGCACCGTCTAGCTGAACCACAGAAAATAGAGGATCAGCCTCCGCCCACGCTTTTGCCTTTAAAATAAAGTTCGTGCGGTTGGCGGTGATGGCGTCTTCGATGAATGAGGATGTGTTTGCCACGGCGATATCCTTACGTTAATTGCCCTTAACGGCGGTGATTGCCGTTGCTATAAGGCAGTATAGCAAGATGGGAAAGACATATTTTGAACGCAGAGCCGCCGATATTCTATAGTTTTCGCCGTTGTCCTTATGCCATGCGTGCCCGGATGGCCCTTTATGTGAGCACACGCGTGGTTGAACTGCGCGAGGTGGTGCTGCGCGACAAACCTTCTGAGATGCTGGCTCTGTCCTCTAAAGGAACGGTTCCAATCTTGGTGTTGCCAGACGGCACACTGTTGGACGAGAGCTTTGATATAATGCTGTGGGCGCTTGCGCAAAATGACCCGAAGGGGTGGATCACCCCTTTATGCGGAAGTTACGATGCCATGGTGGGCCTTGTTCGGGCCTGTGACGAGGAGTTTAAGCCGCATCTGGACCGATATAAATATGCCGGGCGCTATGAAGGCGTTGATGCGCTTGAACACCGCCTATTGGCCCAGAGCTATCTGGCTGTGTTAGAAGAAAGGCTGGCAGAAGAACGCTTTTTGTGTGGCGCCCAGCCATGCCTTGCCGATTATGCCGTGATGCCCTTCATTCGCCAGTTTGCGCATGTGGACAAAGCTTGGTTCAGCACCTCACCCTACCAAAGAACACAATCGTGGCTTGAAGGCTTATTGGCATCTGAGATTTTCACAAATGTGATGCAGAAATACCCGCAGTGGACCGCGGGGCAGGCACCTGTTTTATTCCCTGCTTGAAGCCACTTGCACAAGGCGCTACAAACGCCGTGAATTATCTTATAGGAGAGCATTTGATGGCAAAAATAGCACGAGTAAAATGGGCGGGCGATATGACCTTCATAGGCGAGTCGCCTTCGGGCCATGCGGTTGTGATGGATTCTGGATCAAGTGATGGCGGGCTTGACCACGGCATTCGTCCGATGGAAATGCTGTTGCTTGGGGCCGGGGGGTGCGCCAGTATAGATGTGATCTTAATGCTAAAAAAATCTCGTCAAAAAGTGACCGATTGTTGGGTCGAATTAGAAGCCGAGCGGGCGGCTGAACACCCCAGAGTTTTCACAAAAATTCATATGCATTTTGTTGTTACGGGCCACGGGGTTGATGCGCGCCATGTGGACCGCGCCATCTCACTGTCGAAGGAGAAATATTGCTCAGCTTCGGCACAACTTGGTGCGCTTGCAGATATCACAACTGACTTTGAAATTCGCACGGCTGACTAACGCCGACTTGCAGCTTCGTTGGCAAACGCGTACTCTTTTTTCATGCGATAGAAGGCTTGGTGATATCCTAAGGGCCTTTCATGGGGGGAGATGCATGGACCGTCGGCTCGTTGATAAAGCACAAAACAAACAATTAGCACCGTTAGGATTGCGGGCGTTTTTCAAACTTGCCGCGAATTGGGGGTTAAGCGTCGAAGATCAGATGATTTTGCTTGGCCGCCCTTCGCGCAGCACATTTTATAATTGGCGTAGCGGAAAAATTTCCGGCGTACCCCATGATACTTTGTCACGGCTGTCACACTTGATGGCAATACACCATGCTTTGCACACACTTTTTGATGATAGCACGCAGGCGACCAATTGGGTGAAGGCCCCTAATGATCAGCTTGCAGGACAAAGCGCTCTTGAGCGACTGCTTGCAGGCGAAGTGATGGACCTTTATGTCGTGCGCACTTATCTGGATGGGTTGGCACAGACAGCATGAGACAGATATTATGAGCGTGCCCAATGAAACCTGAAGGCAATATCAGCCGTGTGCCAGCCTCTGCTGTGATTGATCCGAGGTCCGTGCCGAAAAGCAGCGTCCATTGGCCTGCCGCATTTCGGCTGAGGCCTGCCCGTTTACCTGCAACCGAACCGCTCGCGCTTTTAGGGTCAAAATGCAGCGATGATCTTTTGGCGCTTAAGGCGCTGACCTCTCCGGCTGAGCGTCATAAAAGCGGCACAGCGCTGCTGCCTCTGGACTTGAAAGAGAATGCAGCGGAGGCCGTCTTATCTGCTTTTGCGGGCAGCTTGCCTGAATGGCGGTTTGCACCGCGCGGCACGGCGCATATGCTTTTGGCCTCGTCAATAACGGCTGCGGTATCGGTCGCGGCAGAAATTTACGGTCAGTTTATGTGTGATACGGCACAAAAAACGTCCACACTTAGCTTTGCGGTTGAACGGTATCAACTGACAGGCCGTTTTGCCGATGTTTCAGATGTGGAGCTGTTTCCATCCTGCTATGAGGCGCAAAATTATGAAGCCTCTCAAGGTTTAACGGCCTCACTTGCGGCAGAACAAGAAACCGGTTTGCTTTTTCAGGTCGCACAGGATCAGGCCGCGATTATATTTAGTCCTGGCGCTGTTACATTTGCGGGTACAGAGCGTGCTCTAGCGCTGGAATGGAACGGCAGTATGTTTCACCGCGCCTATGATTACCGCGATATGTATTGGCGAGACATGAGCGCCTAAAATTACGGCTATACTTCAGGAATGAAACGCGGTGGCGGTTGGTTTGCTGATGGTACAAACGCAGGCCATGCCAGCGCGGTTTCTATATCCATCAAAGTGATAGGGCCACCAAAAACACAGCCGGTATCGATAAACAGCGCGCTGCCTAATTTAATGGGGTGCTCCATCGGTGTATGGCCGTGGATGGTCAATGTTGCAGTGGCATCAGTTTTTACACGCATGTCTTTTAAAATGCTGCGCCCCCAAAGCATATGGTTCACCAATAATTTATCGGTCATGACGTCTTCAATATCTGCCCAGTTGTCTCCCGGCCATTCAGCGTGGCAGATGCCAATCGTTTTGCCGCCCTTGATATCGACAGTGATTGCCGTGGGTAAATTTACGGCTAATGCGTAGCTCTCAATCGCGGCTTCACCGCCTAGTTCCAAGAACCAGTTTCCGCCGTTCATAAGCCAATGTACCAGCGAAAAATGGTCATTGGTTTCAAGCAGCATGGCTTCGTGATTGCCGCGCACTGCGTAAAACCACGGCTGTTTGGTTAGCTTTAAAAGCTCGTAGCTGTTATTGCCCCGGTCCACCAAATCGCCAACGCTGATCAAGCGGTCGGTTTGTGGGTCGAACCCCGTCTCGCCCAGCGCCACAAGAACGGCATCAAGCCTGCCGTGTGCATCTCCCATAAAAAAGTCTCGCCCACGCGTATTTTGGGGCAGGTGCAGGTGATACGGATCTGTGGTTTTCTGACCCATTTTGCTCCATAAGGGTTGCGATTACCGACTTAGGGGCGCTGTTGCCGCTTTGAGCCAAGTGTGGGTTTCAGTATCTACAAGGCTTCCTAATTTCTGGTAAACTTGCGCATGATAGCTGTTAATCCACGTTAGTTCACTGTCATTTAAGCCGTTCACATCAATCAGATTGCGGTCAATCGGGGCCCATGTCAGGTTTTCAAATTCAAACATGTCTCGGCCTTCAGCGCTATCAGCGGGGCGTACGGTTATTAAATTTTCAATACGGATGCCATATTCGCCTTCTTTATAATACCCCGGCTCGTTCGATAGAATCATGCCGTCTTCCAAGGGGACAATAGTTCCCAATTTTGCGATGCGCTGTGGGCCTTCATGAACGGCTAAAAATGAGCCAACACCGTGGCCGGTGCCGTGATCATAATCTAGCCCGATTTCCCATAAAGGCCTACGGGCGGTGGCGTCTAGCGCCATACCGGATGTGCCTTTTGGAAAGCGTGTCTGCGCCAGTGCGATATGGCCCCGCAATACGCGGGTAAAGCGGTCTTTCATCTCCGGCGTTGGTGTACCGATGATAACCGTGCGGGTGATGTCTGTGGTGCCGTCAAGATACTGTCCGCCACTGTCACAGAGATAAATACTGTCCATCAACAGCGGTAAGTTGGTTTCCTCTGATACGCGGTAGTGGCACAGCGCGCCGTTTGGTCCGGCGGCTGAGATGGTGTCAAAGCTGCGGTCTTTCAAAATATCGCGCTTTTGGCGGATTTCCCATAATTTGGCCGCCGCCGAAAGCTCGTCGATGCCGCCTTTTGGTGCATTAACCTCAATCCAGTGTAGAAACTCAGAGATAGCCGCGCCGTCACGAATGTGGGCATCGCGTGCTCCTTGCACTTCGGTCGGATTTTTTTTGGCCTTCGGTAGGATGCAGGGGTCTTGGCCCTTGATAAGCTTGGCTCCGGCTTCGCTTAGAGTTTTAAAGACGCGCGCATTGTTGCTGGCTTCATCAACCAGAACGCTTTTGCCTGAGGCCCCCATTGCCGCAAGTTCTTTGTAAAATTCTGTGCGTGGTTCAAGCCGCACTTTGTTGCCAAGGAACATACGAAGTTCGTTTGTGACCTTGCGTTCATCAACAAACAAGGTGGCCTGTTCGTCTTTATCAATGATTGCAAAGGCATGGGGAACAGGGGTGTTCAAGACATCCTGACTGCGGATATTAAAGGCCCAGGCCACGCTATCTAGCATAGTGATAACGGCTGCGTCCGCGCCTGATTTCTCAAGCTCGGCGGCTATATCAAGGCGCTTTTCGTCGGCGGATTTTCCGGTGTATTTTTGGTCGTGGCCATAAACGGGTGCAAGGGACGGCTCTGGTTGATCAGTCCATGCGGCATCAATTGGGTTGGTATTAACCGCAACCAGTTTGATGCCCGTGTTTTCGAAGGCCTTTGCGGCATTTTCTTCCCACGCTACCGTGGTAAGTTCGGGGTCATAGCCAATGCGGTCACCAGTTTGGCTGTGATCTTTGATCCATTTCAGTAAAGGGTAAGCTTCAAAATGATGATGCTCGACATAAGCGGCATCTACCTCTGAAGCGACCTGAATAGTATAGCGACCATCTATAAAAACGGCCGCTTTTTCCATCAGCACCGCACCGTTGCCGGCTGATCCAGTAAACCCCGTGACCCATGCTAGGCGCTGCGCATAATCGCCGACATATTCACTCATATGTTCGTCTGTCAGTGGTACGATAAAGCCGGTAAGGTCTTGCCGCTTTAGTTCGGCCCTAAGGGCGGCGAGATGGTTTGGGTTTGTGGCCACGTTTCTATATCCCTTTATGTCTTTTGTATGCCGTATAGTGTCTGTGCTTTCTTGGCAGTGATGCACAGGTTTAGCAAGCGCAAAGCGGCGGCGGATGGTGATTAAAATCGTGCTTTACACCAGTCGTCTGCCACCGTACCACAGGGCAAAGAATAAAAGGATTCTCCTATGTTGACAGCCCCTAAAACCCTTGAAGCCCCGCGCGCTATTGAAAAGCCTTACAGTGTGTCACATCACGGTGTGACACTGTGTGACACGTATCATTGGCTTAAAGACCCCAAGTATCCCGATGTCAAGGATGAAGAAATTCTTGCGTATTTACGCCAAGAGAACACTTATTTCGCCTCCGTAATGAAACCGCATACTGCCGTGACCGATGAATTGTTCCATGAGATCAAGGGCCGGGTCAAGGACGATGATGCCAGCGTACCGTGGCAAGAGGGCAAGTATGATTTCCGCTGGGCGTTTAAGGCAGGCGCACAGTATAGGGTGTGGTACTATAGGCCCCGCACTGCGGATATTTTTCAAGGTAGCGGCTGGCAGGTTTTGCTGGACGAAAATACCGAGGCCGAGGGCAAAGAGTTTTTCAAACTTGGTGCGCTGTCGGTTAGCCCGGATGGGCGTTATCTTGCCTACAGCGCCGATGATAACGGTTCAGAACGCTTCACAGTTCGTGTGCTGGATTTAAAAAAAGGCACTATGATGCCGGACGAGGTTTTGGAAACTTCGGGCGAGCTGGTGTGGGGCTCTGACAGTAAATCCTTTGCATATGTGAAGGTTTCTAAAGAATGGAGGCCTTATCAGGTTGTCAGGCATAAGCTGGGGGATGACCGTGACAGTCCCTTGTTTACAGAGGAAAATTCAAGCTTTTTTGTTCATATTCAGTCCACAAGTTCGCGTAAATATTTGGTGATCCGGTCAGCTGACCATGTCACTGCTGAGTGCCACCTGTTGCCACTTGAAGATTTGAGCGCAGACCCTGTGTGCCTTGCCCCGCGCAGAAGGGGCCATGATTATTATGTCGATCACGGTGGGCAGGATATTTATGTGCGCTCTAACAAAGACCACCAAAATTTTTGTATCTATAGCACCGCAGAACAAACACCTGAGGAAGCGCAGTGGCGTGAAGAAATTAAAGGCAGTGACCGCAGGTATCTGCACGGGATGCAGGCTTTTGACGGCTTTGTTGCGCTCAATGACCGCTTAGATGGGCTTGATCAGATATTTATATGGAAGTCAGGCTCCGAAGGCCATTATGTCACGCTACCAGAGGCGGTCTATGAGGTGGGGATCGGAAACAATTCGGAAGCGAAACAAAATTTTATCCGGTTGAATTATTCCAGCCTTACATCCCCGCCAACCGTGTTTGATTACCAATTTACGCAGGGTGATAAAAAGGGTGTTCTGCTGCTGCGTAAAGAGCAGGAAATCCCGTCTGGCTATGATAAAACCAACTATCACAGCGAGCGATTGATTGTGACAGCGCGTGACGGTGCGCAGGTGCCTGTTAGCATTGTCTATAAAAAGGGCTGGTCTAAAAACTCTGGCGCGCCGCTGCACCTTTATGGGTACGGAGCATATGGTTTGGGCATGAGCCCGTCTTTCTCAAGCGCTCGGCTGTCGCTTCTGGATCGGGGGTTCGTTTATGCTATCGCGCATGTGCGTGGCGGCGACGAAATGGGCTATGGTTGGTACGAAGCAGGCAAACTAGAGAGGCGCAAAAATACCTTCAATGATTTTGTTGATGTAGCGCGTTCCTTGAACGATCAGGGGTATGCAGCAAAAGGCGGTATCAGTATTTCAGGCGGCAGTGCAGGTGGTGAGCTGATGGGGGCTGTGCTCAACCAAGCGCCTGAGCTGTTTAAGGGCGCTGTGCTGCATGTACCATTTGTGGATGTCTTGAATACCATGCTTGACGCCGACCTGCCGCTCACGCCGATCGAATGGCCCGAATGGGGCAATCCTATTGAAGACGCCGCGGCCTACAAAACCATCGCGTCTTACTGTCCTTACAGCAATATTGAGGCAAAAAATTACCCTCCGATGATGGTAACCGGCGGCCTAAACGACCCGCGCGTAACTTACTGGGAGCCCGCAAAATGGACAGCAAAATTGCGCGCGGTTAAAACAGATAATAGCTTGCTTGTGATGAAAATAAACATGGGTGCAGGTCACGGCGGCAAGTCCGGACGTTTCGAGCGCCTACACGAAGTCGCTGAAGAATATACGTTTTTGCTGATGTGCTTCGATCTAGTAAATAAATAACCGAACGTTCGTTAGGTATTTATGGCCACCAAGGCCGTGCAACAATTTTGTCGCAATCGCGCACAGCACTGTGTCGTAATTGCGCGCAATATTATAAGGGAACTGTGGGCAGTAATTAGGTTTTATGAGGACTGCGCGCTTGCGTGTAAATGCTCTAGGGTTGGCTTTAAGCCTGACAGGTCATAGCCGGCTTTGGTTGCCGCGTCTAATGCTTCATTTGTGGGTGTCCCGCCGACAAAAGCCTCAGCCAAAGCCCACATATTCGTGCTGCGGGTGCCTGTTCGGCAGTAAGCCAGAATTTTATCACTGTCGCGCAGGGCAAAGCTCATGGCTTCAATGCCTTCCATGGTCATCTGGCCGGGAGTGACCGGAATATAAGCCCATTTAATGCCTTTTTTATCGGCATAAGCCGCCAGCTGTTCATTGGTTGGCTGGCCGTCTTCTTCGCCGTCTGGGCGGTTGTTGACAATCATGGTCACGCCCAACATGGCGGCCTCGTCGATATCGGCTGTGCTGATCTGCGGGGATACAATGATTTTGTCACTTAATTGGCGAAAGTCGCTCATGGAATATGCCTTTTTGATTGGATATTATTCAGTATGCTAGAGAACCGCGGTTAAGAAAAGGTAAGCGTTGCCTGTAAGCGCTTATAAAGGTGCGTTACTGTAATAGTGCCATGCCAAAAGAGCCATCACACTTCGGTAAGGCCGCCAGCGTTTGCCAATGTCATCACACTGTTTTTCAGAGGGACGATCTTGCATCCCGATGATGCGTCCAATACCAACACGAACAGCCAAATCCCCCACAGGCATAATGTCTGCACGGCCCAGTGAGAACATCATATACATATGCGCGCTCCATACCCCCAGGCCCTTAACAGCAGTGATTGCTTTAACGGCTTCATCATCGGAAAGTCGTTCAAGCATAGCGAAATCCAGTGTGCGGTCCTGCACCGTTTGGCAGAGCGAACGCACATATGAAATTTTCTGGCGCGATAGACCTGCTGCGCGCAGGTCTTCATCACTGATTTGGTCATAAGTGTCTGGCCCTGCGGCTGTTCCTGCTAATGCGTCGACGCGGCCCCATATAGTGGCAGCGGCCTTAACAGAAAGCTGTTGGCCAACAATCACCCGAAGCAGAGTCGTAAAGCCCTGATCATTGATACGCTCTGCCGGATAGCCCACCAGTTTAACGGCTGCCGCAACATGAGTATCGGTTTTAGCAAGCGTATTAAGCGCGGTTTTAATATCGTCTGTTCTGAGCGCAAAGTTTGCCATGAAACGCCTTTTTGGTGAAATCAGATGCAGCACCCTAGTGCGCACGGCTTGGCGGGACAAGAGACAGTTTCGGACATATGTTTGCGCCCGGCTTAGTAGGCTGAAAACTCACCTGCCACACCCCATGCAACTAGGATCAGGAATAAAACCAAGGCGCTCACGCTTATGAGGGCAAGATGCAGGGGGGCAATGAATATGGCCGCGCCTTGAGGCATCTCATTTTTGCGGGTAAAAGAAATCGCAAACAGAGGCAGGCTAAGGACCAGCGCAAGCCCTGTATTGAGCATAATGCGCCACAGGATTACCAACCAAGAACTATCCCAAATGAAAACGGCTTTAGGCCATAGGTAATAGTCTGCAGCGATACCTCCAGCAACCATCAGTGTTCCAAGAGTGCCAAACAGAGCCATCCTACGCCACCGGGGTGACACGTTACTGCCCAAATATACAGCGCTTGAAAGCAATATCAGCATCACCACCGGCATCAAATCTAAAACAAATTCCGTGTTTCCTAAAATGCCGATAAAGCGATATAGCGTACCATCCAGCACCAGATAGCCGCCTTGTCGGTATGGGCTGAGGATAACCCGTTCCCCGCCAAGGCTATCAAATAGGTAAGGTGCGCGTTTTTGAAACGTCAGCCGTTCGCCATTTGTGAATTCCAGATACAGTGTGCCGTCAGATGTATCAGATAAGGTTAGCCTTTCACTCGCGAGCGTTTTAAGCCTGTGTGCGAGCCAAGCTGACGGGGCATCCGAACGTACATAATTGCCGTTAAACCGTATATTTCTATCCGATAGCCCCTGAGCTTGTGCGATGCGGTTATCCGGTTGGGCGGGTAGAAAGCTCTGGTCTGCGATGGCCTCTATTGCGTGCAAAAAATCAGGGTCAATGCCGTTTAAAGTGACAAATGATATGCCTTGTTTCGGAAACGTAACAAATGACGCCCCGAGGGGGGCTTTGTTGAAATTAGCTGATATAGGCTCAGTGGGCGGGTGGATATAACTGCGTTTTCCCACGTCAGTTAGCGCAGACCCTAATAAGCGGCGCGGCCCAACAGGGTGCATGCGCCAGCTTTGCTTTTGGGTAAACTGCGCGTAGATGTCTTTTGGTAAAAAGCGGGTTCCGTTCTTGTCTCTGTTGCGCACCGTTAGGCGGGATATTTCTGCAATAAGGGCTCCGTTTCCTGTCATGTCTTGGAGCCGGGAAAGCGCACTTGCGCCCGTGCCAAGCTTCAGGCTGCCGCTAGCCAGCCCAAGCGGGTTAAGAAGATGCTTGTTGATCAGGTTTTCAAGGGTATCCGCGCCTTTAGCCTCGAGGAAGACCGCGAGTAAACTCCACCCCACACTGTCAGCATGGGCAATTTTCCCGGCTGTTCTAACCTGCGTGAGATAATGATCTAGCGTCACAAGACCGTCAGTGCGGGGCGGGACTGCAAAACCAGCGGTTTCGGTCAGAATATGGCGCGGCGTAACTGCAACTCGGAAGGGATTTTCTGGCAGTAAATCAGGTAAGGTTCGGGCGATATTTTCGTCTAAATCAAGACGCCCGGCGGCTAGCATACGCAGTGCCGTTAGGGTCAAGACACTGCGGCTCATGGGGCCAAGGCGATAATGTTGATTTGCCGTGACGGCGCTTAACCCCTGTGTGATGGGGCCATTGATATAAAATCTGTTGGTATTGATGACTTGGGCGCGTACGGATGCCTCTAGTGTATCAGGGTTAACACTGATAGCCTGAGCATAAAGCGGCACGCTGATAGCGGTGCAAAAGAGCACCACCGCAAGCCGCCAAAATGCAATAATAGACTTTGCCATCAATGTGATCCTTCCCCTTTGGGCAAGCCTGATATAAACATACTCAAGGTGGTTTTGACTATAGTTTGCTTCGCCAGTTTACTTCAGGAGTTTTCTTCGGGTTTTGACCATCAGAGTTAAGGGGCTTTGGGACATCGCTATGAATGATGCACATTTTTTACCGCTTGAAGGCTATATTCACCGCAGCACAGATGAAATGCTGGCGCGCAGTCGAGACTTTTTCAATCTGATGAAAACACGCCGCACGGTTCGGGATTTTGCCGATACGCCTGTTCCGCGAGAAGTGATTGAAAATGCAATTCGCACAGCGGGTCGGGCCCCGTCAGGCGCCAATAAACAGCCCTGGCATTTTGCTGTGATTTCCAGCCCCGATGCGAAAGCAAAATTGCGGGCCGCAGCAGAACAAGAAGAGCGTGAGTTTTATGGTGGGAAGGCCTCAGAAACTTGGCTGAAAGACCTAGAGCCTTTTGGCACAAATGATCAAAAGCCTTTCCTTGAGGTCGCGCCTTATTTGATTGCGGTTTTTCGTGAAAGTTACGGTATCGACGCTGAAACGGGTGAACGCACGCAGAATTATTATGTCCATGAAAGTGCGGGCCTTGCGTCTGGTTTTTTGATCGCAGCTTTGCACAGTGCTGGGCTTGCCACACTTACACACACACCGTCTCCGATGGGATTTCTCAATGAAATTTGTGGCCGCCCAAAAAATGAGCGCCCTATCATGCTTGTTGTTACGGGCTATGCAGCAGACGGTGTGATGGTGCCAGATATTGATAAAAAGCCGCTGTCGGAAATTTCAAGCTGGATATAAGTCGGCTTACATTAAAAACCGGTTTACATTAAAAGCTGAAGACCAGCCCACTGCCCGCGATCAATTGCGCGGCTGAGCCTTCGCCTTGTGCTAGGGGGCTGTTTTTAGCACTTCCAAAAAGACGGCCGTAAGAAATGAGGGTCAAGAGCCGTACTTTATCGGTTAGTGTATAGGCGCCTATCAGGTTGGCAGATGCCTCGGAAAATCCGCTTGATGCGGTAAAGACAGGAAGTCCGGAAGCCGAGTTTTCTGCCTGTGCAGGGGTGATTCCAAACTGGGTTTGCATTGTCCGAGCGGATAGCCATTTGGCCCTTACTCCAAGCATGGCAACAAAATTATCAGTTTTATAAATGCCGTGATTTGCGGTTAAACGCACGCTGCTGCGCACATTCTGTCCCAAGCCTGAGCGGTAATCTATCGAGGCAATCGCTGCGTTGGATTGGTAGCGTACAAAGGCTCCGATTTCGATTGTACTATTGATATCGCCAAGGCCAGCAAGCGCGGGGTTACGGTTCTCTGCCCTGCCGGTGCGGAGATTTAACAAAGGCCCAAACTCGAAGTTTCCGGTGCGGAAGGCGCGAAATGTCAGCAAAGGGCCATTGAGGCGCCATTTGTCTTTGTAGCGAATATCAATCAGCGGCAGTACGCGCATCCGGTAATCATTTGACCCCACATAATCTGGCATGGCACCTACACCGAAACCAACGCGGGCGTTTACATCTTCTAGGCTTAGTTCATCTGGCCAGATAAGGTCTAGCCCGTCTTGAACGGTCTCAAACGCCTTGTTGATGCCCTCGCCGAATACCGATTGAGCGGCCGCAGTTGCGGTGATCAGAGGGGCTATCAGAAGGGCTACCAGAATTGGTTTTATCATGTGAGAGAATCCAGATTGGGCAAGTATCCTATGTGCCTTTACAATTTTTATGCGAATATATGCACATAATGAATAAGACAAAAAGGTAAAACTAAGGCAAACATCTGTCAAAAAATTGCGGTATTTTGATTAAAATATCGTTGCAGGGCAGAGAGGGGCGCGGCGACAGCGCGTAAGGCCAGCGTTTCACACCCCAGCGTTTCACAAGTTTACACCAAAGCCAGCGCTTTACCCAAAAGGGCGACCCATCCCCTAAAGGGGCGATCTAGCTGATAAGCGGCCGCCGTACCAGCCAGATCAAGCGCGTGATCTGCAATGTCCAGGCAGTGCAGACGCCGGTAAGCATACCAAGCATCAAGCCCTTGAGGCCCAACCCTAAGGGGAATGCAAAATAATAGCAGGCCGGCAGCATAATAAATACGAAAGAGATGGTTTGCAGATAGGTCGGCCACCATGTTTCTTTAAAGCCGCGCAGCACAAGCGATGCCACCATCTGCGACGCATCAAAGAGCATCGACAGGATAAATATGGATGATATGGGCAACAGCACTAAAATGATGCGTTCATCGTTGGTGAAGATGCGCATCAAGCTCTCGGTATTAAAAAAGATAATAATGCCAAGCCCACCCACGAGGGCAAACGTCAGCAGTATCCCGCTCAGAGAGGCAAGCATTGTATCGGTGCGGTCCCTGCGGGCGAAGGAAATGCCCACACGCACGGTTGTTGCAATGCCGATACCGATCGAGACCATCAACGGTATGCCGACCAGTTGAAACATAACGCCGTATGCTGCAAGCGGCACGGTGCCGAGCCAACCTGCAAATATCGCCAGCCCACCAAACGCCGCCACTTCTGCCGCCAGAGATACCCCTGAGGCATAGCCCATCTGCCGCTGGTCGGCCCAATCTTTATACGCTTGGCCATGAGGCTTGCGAACATGATATTTTTTTAGGCTGGGTGCCCACCAAACAAAAGCAAGCGCGCTTGCAGCCATGAACCAGCGCACGCCAGTTGATGCCCAAGCAGAGCCTTCGGCACCCATTTCCGGCATGCCCCAATTTCCAAATATCAGCGCGTAATTTAGGATCAAATTCACCAAGTTGGCGGCGAGCATCATGTAAAAGCCCACATCCGCGCGCTTAATGCCCTCTAGAAACATGGTGCAATTGACAAATAAAAGATGCCCGGGCAGGCCCAGCGCCAAGATAACCGCAATCCAACCGCTCGCTTTGGCATCTGAGGTATTTTGCCCCAACAGCGTTAGCCAATAGGCAGAGGGTAGCAGTATTAAAGCGGCCGCTGCGCCAATCGCCAGCGTGAAGGGCAGTGTTCTGCGCCAAACACGTCCGGCCTCGCGGAAGTCATCAATGCCAAAGGCGTTCGATGTATAAAATAAAATCCCGGAAAGCAGCCCAAGCCCTACCACAAGGACGAACATGATCAGCGATTGGTTGGCAAGATTGAGCCACGCCAAATGCTGCGTGGCATAATGACCAACCATTGCAGTATCGACCATAGCGATGGCCATCAAGCCAATCCGCATCATCACCGCTGGCAGAGCCAGCCGCGCCAGTTCGCTGAAATGCCGTTTGAGGCGGGTTTTCAGCCAGGCTGTGCTGTGATTTTGTCCAAGGAAAGACATGGGGATGGCTCGCTTAGGGTCTGAAGTTGGTTGGGGGTTATTGTCTGCGGCAGCCCCTTTTATGCTTTTGCTTCCAATGGGCGGCTCATATTAGGCTATTGCTAGGCTTGTTTGGTAATGCTTGCAAGACTTGTCTTTAGCTGCCAGCATACAGTGTTCATAAAAACTCTCGGGGGAGGGAAATTTGTCTCAAGATACGGTCTCAGCGGATGGCCCGCTAACACGCGGCGCTTATCCAGAATTAACACTCCATGCGGTTCTTGTTGGGTATTTTCTAGGCGTGATTATCGCCATATCCATTGGCTATGCCTCATTGCGGCTGGGCTTTTCAATCGAAGGCTCTGAACTTGCGGCGATCCTTGGTTTTGGCATTTTGCGCGGCATTTTACGGCGGCGATCAATCGTTGAAAACAATGTTGTGCAAACCGTAGCCAGCGCGGTGAACGGTGCGTCATCAGGTATGATGTTCTCGGTTCCGGCCATATTCATTTTGGGTTACGGCACAGAATTTGACCCCTATGTCCTAACGTTTGGGGCAATTGCGGGGGCCTTTTTGGGCATTGCATTCATTATCCCGTTGAGGAAACAAATGATTGATTTCGAGCGGCTGACATATCCCGGCGGGGTGGCTGTGGCTTCAATCCTGAAATCACCGGGCGCGGGTGTGCAAAAGGCGATGCTTCTTGTGGGCGCGGCGCTTACCTCTGGGGCGGTGTATTTATGGAGTGGCGGGGCAAATTTTGACCTGTTTGGCTGGATCAATTCAGTGTTTGGCAGCGATATATTGCCGCCTTATTTGAACGGCGTTTGGTTTTTGTCATTGATGACGATCGGCGTTGGCTTTATCGCTGGACGCGGCGGAGTGGCTTTTATCATCGGTGGTTTTGTCTGTTACTGGATCCTTGCCCCCCTGTTGGATGTGACCGGTTTTCTCCCGGTTGTTGACGGTATAACTGTGACAGATCCGGGTGTTCTCAGGTCAACCCTGTTCCGCCCAACTGGCATTGGCATGCTGATCGGCGGCGCGGTTGTTGGGGTGATGTTTGCTTTCCCACTGATCAAATCTGCGGTCAGTTCGATGCAATCTAGTGCTAAGACTGAAAGCGCCATGAGCCGGGACGAAATGCCGATCAAGCTTTTATATATGGCCATTGCAGGCTCTGCGGTTTTGCTGACGATCATGGCGATCACAGCGCACGATCAAGTGGGCTGGGCACGCGGCCTTATGATGGCGATCCTTGGCACGCTTTGGATATGGATGGCGGGCATTATATTGTCTGAGGCCATCGGGCGCACCAATTGGTCACCGCTTTCTGGCATGACGCTGATTGCGGTAACGCTGCTGATCATTATTACTCAGGCCTTTGGCGGTATGGACACTGGCCCGGCAATCATTGCAGCGATCACAGTGGGCGCGGCAACATGTGTCGCCATGAGCCAAGCCACCGACCTGATGCTTGACTTGAAAACAGGCTATTTGGTGGGGGCGACTCCGCGCATGCAACAGATGGGGCAATTCTTTGGCGCATGGTTAGGCCCGATTGTTATTATCGGGCTGATTTTCTTGTTGGCGGAAAGCTACGAGTTCGGGTCTGCTGATTTGCCTGCCGCGCAAGGTGTGGCGCTTGCGGAAATGGTTAAGGGCATTACGGGCGGCGATGTGCCAACAGAGAAATATCTCGCAGGGGCGGCGCTTGGCGGCTTGTTATCCGCGCTTCAAGGCGGGCTTGGTATCACGGTCGGGCTTGGGTTTTATCTGCCCTTCAATGTGGTCTTGACCTATTCCTTAGGCACTTTGCTGCGTGAAATTGCTGACCGCAAAAAGGGCAAGGTTTGGTCTGAAAATACAGGCATTCCAATCGCTGCGGGTTTGATCGTTGGGGAAGCGCTTGTCGGGGTTGGTATTGCCGCCTCGATGGTTTGGCCTTGGTAAGGGAGAGAGACAATGAAAAAAGCACCTATGATATTAGTAATCCTAGCCTTCTTGGGCGGGGCCTTTTTAACATCTCTTGATCCTTTGGAAATGCGCTGGCCACCGTTTATGGTTGTGATTATCGTTGGGGCTATTGGCGTGTTTTTGCATAAACGCGCGCTGTCTGCTGCCGCCAAAGACGATACGGTTTTAAAGAAAAACCGCGCTGATCTGGAAGAAAGCCTGAATAATATTCTTGGCAAACTTAAAGAGCTTGATGGCCGCAAGGACAAAGTGCCAACCTATGAAATGCGGTTTGAGATCGACAGGTTATTTCGTGATGATTTGATCCGCTTTGCCGAAGCACGCGAGACAATGAAGCATATTTTTGGCCTCAAGGCATTTGCCGATATTATGTCGTCCTTTGCGGCGGGTGAGCGCTATATCAACCGGGTTTGGTCAGCGTCAACAGATGGTTATGTGGACGAGGTTTTAATGTATGTTGAAAAATCTCTGAACCAGTTCTTGCATGCCAAGGCAGAGTTTGACAAAGCCGTAATGACGGCGCGTTAAAGGCTCGGCTTTTTAAAAAGCCACCTGTTTAGTGTGTCTGCTTGTTTGGTCTGTTTGGGCTATTTGGCTTTTAAATATCTGGTTTCAGCATTGTCTGGCAGCGCATGCATCTTTGTAAGCGCTGCCATTATGTCATCATCTGCACCTGCTGGCAAAAAGGCGTTTTCTGGCGGCAGATCCCTTGAGGCAACTAACGTCCACGCGCCGCCCATGTTCCGGCAAGCAAGCCCTTTTTTCTTAAGTGTCTCGCGCTCAGAAAAGGTGCGGCAAAACTGGCCAGCACCGTTAAGGTAACTATTTTGAACGGTTACCCCGCCAGCGGTATTGTTATCGCTCCAGCTATCCAAGGCGGCAACCAATTGTTGGGGCATGGTCTCTACCGTTTGATCTGTTGTTTCAACCAGCACCGCTACGACGGCCAATGCGACCGCTGCACTAGCCACTGCACCTTGCCAGCCCGTATCTGGCAACAGAGCATTATCCCACCAAGCCTTGATATGCGCCATAAGGTTTGGCCTCTGCCGCGCCGTCTCTTGGGAGATGTCTGCAGCTTTATCAGCTTCTATTGAAGCAATTAGCCCGGCTGGCATTGGGGCTTGCAGTGCGGCGTCCACCCCTTCATCAATGAGGGTTTTCAAGGCGATGTGTCGGTCTAGTTTGGCCTGTAGGTCAGGATCCGTTTCTAGGGCGGATTTTACCCGCTGAACATCCTCGCCAGACAGTTCACCATCCGCATAAGCCATCAGCATATCGTCTGAAATATGGGTCATGACGGGGTTCCTTTCAGGCTTTTTTCGGTGCCGTCTAAAAGCAGCGCTTCAAGTGTTTTACGCGCCCGGCTTAGGCGGCTCATGATAGTGCCAACAGGCACACCCAGAAGGTTAGCAGCCTCTTTATAAGATTGGCCGTCCACCAACACATGGGCAACCACCAGTCGCTGCGGCTCTGGCAGGCTTGCGATATGGCCTAAAACATCTTGTGTTGCAGCCCGGCGGTCCACAGTTTCCCCGCCATCTTCGCCGACAATATGGGTGATTTCTGATAAGTCAGTCATGGGGCCTCGTCTTGCTTGTGCTCGCTTTAGGTCAATCCAATGGTTTTGCGCAATCTTAAACAGCCAGCTTTCTAATTTATGCTCAGGGTTATAGGTTTCCTTACGTTTGAGCGCGCGTTCAACCGTGCTTTGCAGCAGGTCATCCCCGTCTGCCAGTGTACCAGTGAGCGCGGCGCAAAAGCGTCGCAATCGCGGAAGGGCCGCGATGATTTGGTCTTGAAACGCGGGCACTGATCCTCCTTTGTTGGCGATAGCCGTAAGGGATGTTCGCTGTTGTTTCGGTAACATAGTCACTACGAAGGCTATGGTTACTTTATTCCAAACTTTATATAAATTGCCCAAATATTTTATAAATTGCCCAAACTTTAGATAAGTTGCAAAAAAGAAGGGAATAAAAACCGTCTCAAATTCGTTAGTATGCCATAGGCATTCGATTAGGAGGCTCAGGCTGTGCATAGGATATTTACATTCATCAAACTTGCGTCACTGTGTGCATTGGCGGCACTTAAGGTCGGGTATGTTGCAGCGCGCCCTGTCATGGCGGCTGAAATGACCACAGACAGCAAAATATCTATGGACCAACCGAGTGCAGTTTACGGTAGTGCATACCGTGCCCTGCAGCCTGTTTCTTATGCTTTGCAGCGGTCACGGCCTCAATCAAGACCTCAGTCACGGCCCCAATCAAGACCACAGTCAAGACCGCGTTCCACTTACCGGCCTCGTGACAGGTCTGGTTCCAGAGACCGCGCAAGACCAGACCGCCGCACTCCCAAGCAGCGCACAGCCGACCGAAAAGCTCGCCAACGAGAACTTGTTTCCGCACGCTATCAGCGCCAATTACAGGCTCGCCAACAAGATGCCGCTCGGCTAATTCGCCGTGTTGAGGCCAGTAGCGCCCAACAGACCAAAGATGCGCGCCAAGCCGCCTCTGAGGCAAAAAAGCGCTCGGCTGCGAGTAAGAAGTTGCGGCGTAAATATGGGCTCTCTTTTGTTCGGCAAGGTAGGCACCCGGTGTTGGTGCGCCACGGCGAGCTTCTTGGGGTCAATTTATCCCCCCAAGGTCGCAAAAAGGTTCTTGGCTTAGGGTTTCAGGTGATCCGCAGTACGCGTTTAGAAAATGTTGGTGTGACGCTTTTTTTGCTTCGTGTGCCAAGAGATATGACAATGGATGTGGCTCTTAAAACTGTGCAAGAGGCCGACAGCGGCGGCGAATACGACTATAATGCAGCCTTTGCGCCCGCTAAATTTAGTGCGGCAGAATTCAATAACCAAAACAAAGCGGCCAGCACAGCGGACGCTGTAAAAACGCCTTCAGTGTCGGATGCAGATATTGTTGTTGGCATGATCGATACCGGTGTCAATGCGGCGCATAAATCGCTTCAGGGGGCTAAAATTGACCAAGGCAATATTGGCCGGGGGCCAGAGGTTACGCCGCGCGATCACGGCACTGCGGTGGCGTCTATTTTGGCACGCGGACATGCAGCGCGCATTGTTGCCGTTGATGTTTTCTCTGGTCCGGCGGCCATTGCAGATGCGGAATCGATTGTGGTTGCTCTTGAATATTTGGCGCTTCACAAGGTGGGCGTGATCAATATGAGCATCGCCGGACCGAAAAACCCGCTTCTGGAGCGCGCGGTTGAAAACTTGATCCAACAGGGGCATATCATTGTGGCTGCGGTTGGGAACGAGGGGCCGTCCGGTCCTGAGCGTTTTCCTGCGGGTCATAGCAATGTTGTGGGTGTGACAGCGGTGGACGGTGAGAACGCTATTTTCCAGTTTGCCAATCAGGGGGCGGCTGTGGATTATGCGGCGCCCGGTGTGGATATTGAGGCCGCAAGTGTGCGAGGCGAGAAAAAATATACCGGCACGTCTTTCGCTGCACCTGTTGTGGCCGCGCATCTTGCACGTCAATTACGGCGCCCAGACCACATGACCGTAAAGGCTGTTATGGACCGTTTGAACAGTGAGGTGATGGATTTAGGCATACCCGGACCAGATCCGGTTTTTGGGCGCGGTCTTGTGGTTTATTAGCGTGGCCTCGGGTTTATTAGCGTAGCCTTGGGGCTTATTCGCGTCTCCTTGCGGCTTATAAAGTGCTTCCAAGCATAGTTCCCCCTTTGTGACCATTCCCCCTTTTTTTGATGGGAATAAATGCTGTGTGCGCATCGTAGTCATGTCAGGAAGGGGGAAAGCCACATGTGTCCCACTTGGAAATTGCTCTATAGTTTTGCCTGTGCGAAGCAGGACATAAACCATTTTACCCCCCTTTCCTACAAGGCCCCGCAGCCTTGCCCATTTCCGCCCTCTGCTCTTGAAGCAGGCCATGCCCAACCGCGCCTAAAGGGGGCCGTACAGCCTCCTGCATGCCAGCGCACCCAACATCGCTATGCGCATCTGGCGCAGGCTTAATAGTTTTAATCGCAGAGAGTGTGAAGCGCAGGGTAGGGCCTAATGTTGGACGAAACCCTCGCGGAACGCGCTTTTATGTGACTGTAGGGGAGGCTGAGTGTTTTCTGAGAAGGGGAATGCTGTTCTGGTTCAGCGCCACACTTCAAAAACCGCAGAAAATATAATCTGTCTGACAGATGGGTTGCTTTGGTGATTTGTGTGGGTTTCCAAATACGGGAAAGGCGGCGCCAACTTGTTTTTAGTAAAGGCATCAACAGCCTTTAGACCAAACCAAATCAGCGCCGCCCGGGGAGGGACAACTGGATTATTGTATGGAGTTATCCTGCCATATCGAACAGGCTTTCAAAGCCCTCAGACGCTGGTGTGATGGATACATCATCCTCTGTCAAAAGCGCATCTTCTACGGTGATCGTGCCAACCACAATTGCCTCTGAAGCATCGTCGCCAGCAGACTGCGATATGGTGATCAAGGTGAAATCATCAATGCCGTCACCGTCGCTGTCGCCTGTTTCAAAACTGGCGTCCAGATTGTCACCAAACAGGCGAATAGTATCGCCGTCTTCGGCCGAGAAATCTGTGATCGTATCATCGCCAGAGCCTTGGCGCTCGGCGCTTTCATTTGTCTCTGCGTTTGCGTCTGCATTGGTTCCAGACCGATAGGCAAATGCGAAGACATCGGCTCCTGCGCCGCCTGTTAACAGATCGTCACCAAAACCACCGATGAGGCCATCATCGCCGTCACCGCCGCTGAGATCATCTTCGCCTTGGCCCCCAAACAAACGGTCATCGCCATCATCGCCAGAGACAACGTCATCGCCGATACCGGAAAATACAATATCGTCGCCGTTGCCGCCGGAAAGGCTGTCATTGCCGCTGCCGCCAGCGATTTTATCGTCGCCGTCACCGCCAGAGACTTGGTCGTCGTCGCGTCCTGCCCGGATACGGTCGTCGCCGTCGCCAGCGCGGATGCTATCATTTCCTGGGCCGCCGTATATTAAATCGTCACCGCTGCCAGCATCGATATTATCGTCGCCTCCAGCCCCGAACAAAATATCATTTCCGTCACCGCCTGAGAGGGTATCGTCTCCTTGGCCGCCGCCGATACGGTCGTCACCATTTCCGCCTGAAGCGCGGTCATCGCCGTCGCCAGCGCGGATGCCGTCATTGCCGTCCCCGCCTGAAATTGTATCGTTACCAAGGAAGCCATAGATATGGTCATGCCCATCAGTGCCGACGAGGTCATCATCGTCTTCGGTGCCGCGAATGAGGTTAAAGTCGGGGTCATGATCTGGCCGATTTTCAGGATGAGGCTCGGGGCGTTGGCCCTGAGCGGACGTGCCTTCAGGGCGTGTACCCTCTGGCCGTCCACCTTCTGGGCGTCCACCCTCTGGGCGTGTACCCTCTGGGCGTGTACCCTCTGGGGCGTTTGTTCTAGCTTCTGGGCGAACGTCAGGCCGGTCATCTGGCCTATTTTCTGGCCGCTCGTCAGGACGTGCTTGCCGCGTTCCTGCTCGGAAATCTGGGCGTGTCTCAGAGCGCACTCCGGGCCTGAAACCAAACCTCGTAGTTTGCTGATTGTCAGCGGATTGGGTGAAATCTGATGAAGAGTTATTGCTCATGATCGTGTCTCCTAAATTAGCGTAATCCCCCAACTTTTGGACGATTTCTAAAGTGACTACGATGGCGGATCAGATTTTATTCCCTCGCCAAATTTTTTAGCTTATTCAATGCCGTTTTAGTAGAGCATGTGCGCTGGACAGTCGGTTTGATTGTCGGTAGGCTCAGGCAAGTTTTCTAAGAGAGATCCGCGCCTTGTGGGTCACTGAAACGGGGAGGAAAGAGGCAGCATGACGCTTTCAAAACGGCAGTTTTTAGCCCTTGGCGCGGTGGGCGCAGGTGTTGGCTTGTTGGGGGCTGGTGCAGGCTCTGGCGGCGCGGTTTCGGCCTTTGACGGGGGGCAAAAAAACCATGACATCACGGGAGATGTCCAACCAATTTCCGTACAGGAACGCAAGGCTCGTGTGGCCAAAGCCCAGCGTTTAATGGCAGCCTCCGGCATCAGTGCGCTGCTTTTTGAGCCCGGGTCTGCGATGCTGTATTTCACTGGCATAAAATGGCGGAGAAGCGAGCGTTTGACGGCGGTTGTGATCCCGGTTTCGGGCGAAATTGGGGTTGTGACACCCTATTTTGAGGAACCAAGCGTGCGAGAGAGCATGTCTTTTGGAGATGATGTCCGCACTTGGAATGAACATGAAGACCCCTTCCTTAGGGTGGCGCAAATCCTTGCTGACCGGGGCCTCAAGGGGGGCAAGATAGCACTGGAAAACACCGTGCGTTATTTCGTCGTAGAGGGCCTGAAAACGGCTGCCCCATCCTTTGAAATTGTCGCTGGCGAAGGTGTGACACGCATGTGCCGTATGTTTAAGTCAGAAGCGGAACTAAAATTGCTGCGAAAGGCAAATGAGGTAACGCTTACAGCCTACAGCCAAGTCTGGAAAAAACTTGAAGAAGGTGTGACACCGGCCGAGATCAATGCATTGATGCATGAAAGGCAGGCCGCACTTGGTGGAAAAGGTATATGGAACATGGCGTTACTGGCCGACGCAAGTGCTTATCCACACGGCACAGGCGTGTCACAAGTGCTCAGGCAAGGTGACACTGTTCTCATGGACTGCGGTTGCAATGTTTATGGCTATCAATCCGATATTTCCCGCACCTTTGTTTTCGGCGAAGCATCAAAACGTCAACGCGAGGTTTGGAACACGGTTCGGCGCGGGCAGCAAATTGCATTTGAGACCGCGCAGGTGGGAACCGCCGCTGGAAAAATTGATGATGCGGTGCGAAAATATTATGAAAGCCTCGGATATGGGCCCGGATATAAAACTCCGGGCCTGAGCCATAGAACAGGCCACGGTATCGGAATGGATGGGCACGAGAGCGTTAATTTTGTCCACGGTGAAACAACCAAGCTTGCCCCCGGCATGTGCTTTTCCAATGAGCCCGGCATTTATATTTTCGGTGAATTTGGCGTTCGCCTTGAGGACTGTATCTATATTACTGCTGACGGCCCAAAGTGGTTTACCGTGCCGCCTGATACTCTTGACGACCCCATTGGCCGCATGGGTTAACTGGTCCAAGATTAGGGCTGGGCTGAGAAAGCATCCGGGGCCTGAAAACAACAAAAAGGCACCCAAATCGGTGCCTTTTTGGTTTTCTCACCAGAAGAGTTCTCACCAGAAGAGTTCTCACCATTTTTACGCCACTTCCTCGGCGGGTTCCCTTTGGTTTTTTTTGGCCGGTCCCCCACCAGTTTTCCGCCGCTTTTCCGCCAATTTAGCCAATTTAGCCAATTATCGGCTTGTTATTCGGCGGCTTGTGCAGCTGGTTTGGCACTCGTTTCCTGATCTGTCACCAGCCGGTAGATCCAGCGACCATAAACATACATGCCAAAGCAGGACATCAGGCCTATAGATCCCAACAAGTACCAGATGGTCCCAACGCCGCTGGACGCGTAAAGTTGCGCGGTTACCAGCTCTGCGGTTTGCCCGCTGGTGGTCACCAGCATGTCAAATGCCTCCCGAACCGGAATGGCTGTGATGTCAGCGTCGGTCATACCAGTTTGTGCAAGGGCTTTGCGAGCAAGCATGTCCTTCGAACTGTAGGCACCGTAAAGGTTGGGGCCAATATAGCTTTCTGCGATCCAGCCAATGCCAAGCGGTAACTGGGTAAAACCAAGATACATGGCCTTTTTATCGCGCGGGGCGATGTTGGCCAGATATTCACTGCTTTTCGGGCTTGAGAGCATTTCCCCAAGCGAGAATATCACCACGCCTGCTACAATGATCCAAGCAGAGTTGAAGCCGCCGTATATCAAAAGCGCAGACGATGCCAGAAATGTTCCAATCGCCATTGAGGTTACGGCCCGTAATTTGGCGCTAAAACCAGCAACAATAAAACAAATAAGCATAATCAGGATGGCGTTTAGGTTAACGAGCCCTTCTGGCATAATTTGTGTGCCGTCTTTGCTCATGCCCCAGAAGAATTTCCAGAAGGCATTTTGCGTACCGCCTTCCCCAAAAATTTGGCCAACCATGGCGGATGTATCAACCCAGTCACGGAAGAAAAGCGGCCCAATATCCCAAAAGGCCATCAGCATGAACCAAAAGCTGGAAAACAGCAGGACATACCAAAGCAAGATCGGGTTCAACAGTTCGCGCAGAGAATCTTGCGCCAGATTTTGCTCGCGGATTTCACCGGATTTCACTTTGGCACGGTGGGCTAGGCGTGCGTCTTTGTCAGGCTCTTTGTAGGTAAGCAAAAGCAGAAAGTTGATTGATATAATCCCCGCACAGGTGAAAAATAACATATCCCAAGAGAGTTGGCGCAGCGACACGGCAACCATCGGCCCCAAGGCTCCGCCAATATTAACGGTCTGGTAAAACACCCCCCAAGCCATTGAACTGTTTTTGCGGTTTGTCGCTTTTGAGATTGTGCCTTGGATGCCGGGTTTAAAAATCCCAGTACCAAAAGCCAGCACAATCGCCCCCATGGTAAAGCCCCAAAAGGTGGGGAAAAAGCCCATAATCAGATATCCCATGATCTTGAAAATGGTGGATGCAAAAATGGTTTCTTTATAGCCAACCCGGTCTGAAATGCCGCCAGTGAAAACAGGTACAAAGGTTTGCACCAAAGCCCAAATCAAAAAGACGATGCCGAGATCAGATTCAAGCATACCAAGGCCGCCGTTCGAGACAGCATCTGTGATATAGATACCGCTACTTTGGCGCACGCCGTAATAGGCCAGCCGTTCGATCATTTCCATGCCGCCGCAAATCCAGAAGACATAGCTTAAACTGGCAATCGCAGCGAAGGTGCCCAATTGCTTGACGTCTTTAACGGACGTCGTGTGCGTTGCAGTATCGTCTTGTGACATTCCCTACCCTTTTCCCTGATGATATTTGATACCGCCAGCCCACGGCGGTTTGTTTTTAAGTTGTGCCATTAGGAACATTTGATGATACGGGGTCAATGGAAAATCGGTTAAGGGAGCCTATTGCTGGGCGTAAAGTCAGTTTATTGACATATGTATCAATAAACTGACTTTACGCCCTTGTGGGAACGCCTGTATCTGTCTAAACTCTGTGTGGGGTACAGGGATAGATCTAATCACAATGTTTGAACATTCAGAGACTTTAGAGAAGCGGGATAGCCAAAAGCTGGCGGCCTTTCAAATGGTCCCGCCTGAGGAACTGCACGGCAACAATCCCGATGTTGACCGTATATTGAGCTATCTCCATACTAAAACCGAAGGCAAACGGCATGTGAAACGCTCGGATATCAATCCGGCGGACCTTAAAGGCCTTTTGCCGGGTATTTGTTTTTTTGTTCCTCAGTATGATGAAAATGGGGCTCTTGAGGATGTAACGATCCGGCTTCAAGGGACGCGCGCGGTCAATTTTTACGGTGAACTAACCGGCAAAAGCGTGCGGGATCACCCCAGTCCTGAGGTGTCGCAGCGTATCATAGCTTGCATTCAGGCCTCGCTTGATCGCAGGGGGCCTATCGTTGGGATTGCGGAAACGCTTTCAGCCGAACAATCCTTTTTGTCGGTCAAGGTGCTTTATGTTCCAATGTCCGAAGACGGTGACCATATTGACCGCTTTTTGGTTTATATTGAGGTCGTTCAAAAGCCGATATTTCAGCGCCCACAATAGGGGATGGCCCTTTGGTTTGGTCTCGCAAAACCACCTTTTAAAAGCGGTAGCAGCCACAAACGGCGGCATGGACCCATAAAAAAAGGAGCGATAAATCGCCCCTTTTTAAAATGTCTCGTGATGGCTTCTGGTTAGAGAAGCTTCAGCTCACCAGCGGATGAGCGACCACGACGGTCCTCAACGAGTTCGAATTCGATCGCTTGGTTTTCGTCTAGGCCATTCAAGCCAGCAGCTTCTACAGCAGAGATATGTACGAAAACGTCATCACCCCCCGCATCTGGCTTGATGAAGCCAAAACCTTTGGTTGCGTTAAACCATTTTACAGTACCGTTTGCCATTGTTAGGGGGTCCTTATGTCCAGTATTCATGTTCGTGTTTGTAAGGCATGTTTTCAGCGAAAATCGATGCCATTGAAATATTGCGGTGTAAGATGCAAAGGCCGTGGACTAACTTGGGGAAAGCCTCGCCTGTGTAAGCCACATGCGCAATCGTGGTACACCATACGGTTCTTCGCCTAAGAGTCAAGGCGCGATTGCTGCTGTTCGGGCAATATAATCTATTGATAGAGGCCTTGTTTATTAGCCTATTTAGCGGATTTTCTTCGCCTGATCAGCGGGTTTTCTTGGTCTATTCAGAAAGTTTTCATCTATTCAGTGGGACTTAAAATCTGAAGGCCGATTGAAATTGGTAAGCGATTTACGCCATTTTGCCGGGGCCGTAACGGGGCTAATCCCCATTTGGGCAAGCAGGGTTTTCATGCGCGGCGTTGTCCCTGTAAGAGGGGCTTTTACGAGTGCGACAAGCGGCAAGTAAAGGTCTTCAAAGTATCCGCCCTCTGGATTATTATCCAGCATTTGTAGGTGCTCTAAAGTCAAAAGCGGCATATCAACAGGTAGGACAACAAGCTTGAAGGGCGGTGTTTGCGCTTTAATCCAGGCAACCAAATTGGCAGCGGGCCCTTCACCCGGCAAAGGGTCGGGCTGCCCAAAGATGGCGTCAGGCCTGCCCAGTATGATATGATCATCAACACCGAAATTATCCAGTAAATCTACAGCGTGGTGCAGCAAGGTTTTTCCGTTAAAAACAATGTTGGCTTTATCACGGCCCATGCGCCGAGACTGCCCGCCGGCTAATATGATGCCCGTTGTTTGCATATGTGATTTTCCCGATATGCCAAAAGTGGCCGATACGCCAAAAGTGGCCGATACGCCAAAAGCGGCCGATATATCCAAAAGGCTTATATCAGACGATACAAATCTATAGGCAAACACGAAAGAGCAAAGTCTTTCTTGCACAGGATTTCCTGCTTCTTAGTTGGGTTTTCTTACGCTACGGCGGATAGCTGTGACGTGAATTTCCCGTGGAAAGACATTGAAAAGAGGGCTTCTTGGTGCAAATATGCACCAGCAAACATGAGGTCCGGGATGAACTGGGATGATCTAAAGATATTTTTGGCAGTAGCCGAAGCACCGTCGATGCGGTTGGCTGCCAAAACCCTTGGGGTAAGCCACAGTACCGTTTCAAGGCGTATCGAAGCTTTGGAGACAGCTTTGGCTGTCCGCTTGTTTGATCGTCTGCCTGATGGCTACCAACTTACACCAGCGGGTGAAGATTTAATGCCTGCTGCGACAAGCTTAGATGAAAATCTACATGCTTTTGGCCGACGTATGACAGGCCGCGACAGCGCGCTGAAGGGCCAAGTGTGCGTCACTGTTCCTGACGTGTTCGCAATCAGCTTTTTCATGCCGCATTTTTTTGATTTTATGCAGGAATATCCAGATATTCAGTTGAAAATTCACGATAGTTTCGAAGTGTTTGATCTGTCGCGCCGGGAAGCAGATGTGGCGATTCGCTTTACCAACGCCCCACCAGAGCATCTGATTGGCCGGAAATTAGGCACTTTGCACCAAGCAGTTTATGCCACACGCGCCTATTTAGACCAGCACGATCCGGCGGCCCAAAATAGCACCGCCAAATGGATCGGTTGGGGACAGCCTGAGGATCATCCAAGCTGGATCAAAAGCTCGCCTTTCCCACATCTTGCGGTGGCCGGGCATTTTAATAACATCATGATCCAGTTTCAGGCATGCAAACAGGGGTTAGGGTTGGGGTATTTCCCTTGCATTCAAGGCGATGTGGATGAGTGTCTGGTGCGCCTGAGCGCGCCAAAACCAACGGTTGAGGTTTGGCTTTTATCGCACCGCGACTTGAGGGCTACGGCGCGCATGCGGGCATTTAGGCAATTTGTGATCAAGCGTCAGAGCTTGTTGGAAGCCGCGCTTGAGGGTCGCAAGCAGGCGGAGGCTGCATGAAAAATATCCTTATCATTTTTGCCCATCCGGCCCCGAATAAATCTGGCCTTAACCGTCATTTGGCGGCAGAGGCGGCCAAGCTGAAAAATGTCGAAGTGCGGGAGCTTTATGAATTATATCCTAATTTGCATATTGATGTGCGCGCCGAGCAAGAAGCCTTGCGCCGGGCAGATGTCTTGGTGTTTCAGTTTCCTGTCCAATGGTTCAGTTCGCCTGCAATATTAAAAGAATGGCAAGACAGTGTGCTTACCAATGGCTTTGCATATGGTGACGGGGAACGCGCACTTCGGGATAAAGAATTTTTGCTGGCTGTTAGCACAGGCGGCAGCCCTGAAAGCTACCAAACTAAAGGGCGGCACGGGGCGCCCCTTAGCCAATATTTGGCTCCCTTTGAACAGACAGCACGCTTTTGTGATATGAAAATCATTGATCCGTTCACCGTTCAAAATGCGGGTGATTTGACACCGGACTTACTGCAACGGACTGTGCAAAATTATACAGACGTCCTTATTCAACTTGGGAAGTACCACTATGGGAGCTGATCAAACCTTCCTTGAAGGCGCGTTGATATATCTAGCAGCAGCGGTTGTTGCGGTGCCTTTGTTTAAGCGGCTTGGACTTGGGGCTGTGCTGGGCTATTTGGTCGCCGGCATGGCGATCGGCCCGTCTGGGTTTGGCTTGATCGGCGGTGTGGACGCAACCTTGCAATTCTCTGAATTTGGCGTGGTGTTGTTGATGTTCCTTATCGGGCTAGAGCTGAACCCATCAAAGCTTTGGAAATTGCGCAAGCCGATTTTTGGGCTTGGCAGCGCACAAGTGTTGCTTAGTATTCTCGTGCTTAGTATGGCCGCGCTGATGCTGGATGTGCCGCTGGTGGTTGCGCTTGGTGCTGCAACGGCGCTTGCGATGTCCTCAACGCCGGTTGCTTTGCAATCGCTAGAGGAAAAAGGCTTGTCTGGCAGCATGGTGGGCCGTTTGTCTTTTTCCACATTATTGTTTCAAGATATTGCCGTGATCCCGCTGTTGGCGCTTTTGCCCCTGATGGGTGTGGACGCTGCAGCCGAGGGGGGCGGTTTTATGGGAGCTCTTCGGGTGATCGGCGTTCTGGTGTTGATCATTGTGGGCGGCCAATTTTTACTGCGTCCGGTGTTCCGTTTTATTGCGGATACACGGCTTAGAGAGGTGTTTACCGCCTTCTCCCTTTTGTTGGTGATCGGTACCGGACTGTTGATGCAACAGGTTGGTATATCAATGGCGCTGGGCACGTTTTTGGCGGGGGTTCTGCTGGCAGAATCAGAATATCGTCACGAGCTGGAATTAAACATCGAACCCTTCAAGGGCCTGCTTTTAGGCTTGTTTTTCATTGCGGTTGGCATGTCGGTTGATCTGTCGCTTCTGGTGTCGTCGCCCCTTGCCATCATCGGCGCGGTTCTGGGCTTGATCACCCTTAAAGGCGTGGTTCTATACGGGCTTGGCGGGTTCGCTGGGCTGGTGCGTCAGGACCGTATGTTGTTTGCTCTTTTGCTTGCGCAAGGAGGGGAATTTGCATTTGTTTTGATCGCTTTATTGAAAAATCAGGCGTTGATCAGCGTTGAGGCTGCCGCTTTTTTAATTGTGGTGGCGACATTTTCTATGCTGGTGACACCAGTTCTTTTGATGATAAATGATAAATTTCTACAGCCGAGACTGACCAGTAGCAGCGCGCTGGAAAGCGATATCGAGCATAATGAAAACCATGTTATTATCGCCGGATACGGGCGCTTTGGGCAGATCGTTGGCAGGCTTTTGTCGTCGTTGAAAATCCCGGTCACCGTTATTGATCATGATCCCAACCAGATTGAAATGTTGCGCAGGTTTGGCTTTAAGGTTTTTTACGGGGATGTTACCCGGCTTGAGCTGCTTGAGGCAGCGGGGATATCAAAAGCCAAGCTGCTTATTCTCGCCCTTGGTGACGGGGAAATGCTTATGGACGCCGCGCAAATGGTGAAAGAACATTATCCCGACCTTCCGATTTTGGCCCGAGCTGCCAACCGGGGGGATATGAACCGGCTGAAAGAGGTCGGCGTTAATGACGCTCGCCGAGAGATGTTTGCCTCGTCGCTTGAAATTGGCGAACTTGCGCTGAAACAGCTTGGGTATAGCGCTCATCAGGCCCATAAAACCGCGCTGAAATTTCGCGGGTATGATGAAAAAATGCTCGAGGCCTCGGCACAGTTCCGCGATGATGAAAAATTGCTGATCAATTATGCTAAACAGTCTCGTATTCATCTGGAAGATCTGATGAGCGCCGACCAAGAAGAGCTTTCAAAGCGTGAAGAAGGCTGGTAAATCCCGCACGGATTAATTATCAGCGAGAAGCGAAAGCATTCATATGACCAGACAGCTAACAGCACGCGTTATCAAGGATGGGGATATCTTCCTCAGCGGTGATTTTGATGTCTCTGACGCGGATTATACGGCCGTTCATGCTTTGTTGGCTGAAGTGGCCATGACCCATCCGCAGGCGGCGTCCTTGCTGGCGGGCTATATGCATGCCCGCGATGTGGGGCAGGTGAGCGAAGATATGGGCAAGCTAGCGATGTTTGCCGTGGTTTATCTGCTGGCAGAAGGCGAAACCGAGATAGAAATTCCTTTCACATCCGACTGATTTTCTGCCTGACCCCGTCCCTAGTATAGCCCTAGGTATAGCCCGAGATCATTCTTGTTATTCCTTGCTTTCCACGTGTTATAGGCTGGCCCCAGCTTCGTTATTCGCTGGCCCCAGCTTTGTTATTCTCTGCCCCCAGCTTTGTTATTCGCTGTATGAGGACCGGCTTAATGTGGGGCGCATTGGCAATAGTGTAATGCGCGGCGTTGTGGGCGTCACGGCAGCCTTTAAATTTGCTGCAGCGTCAACATAGCCCGGCAAAATTCGCAGCGCTTGATTAAAATAATGCTGTGCCTGATCCACATCCCCTAAAAGCTGATGGCATACGCCTATATTATTGCTGTGGGCCGCTGTTTTTAATGGGCTTGTATTGAGCTGCTTTAAGGCCTCTTGCGGTTGACCGAGCTTTAACAAAGCACTGCCTGCAAGGAACGCCAGCAGCGTAGCCGCAGATGCGCCGTAAGGGGCTATAACTTGGACCATGACTTGGGTCTCGGGGCGGGCGGCTTCTGCAATTTGGACTGCGTCCTGATATTTCCCCGCTGATACGGCAACCGTGCAGCGCAAAAAAGTCTGTTCCGCCTCAGACATGCCAGACCCCTTCATCTGGCCTTTGATTGCCTTCAGTGAATGTTTAGCGATCGCCGCTGAGGTGAAATTGGTGGCCTGATCTAAGTTGCGCGATACCGAGGCGGGATAATGATAATAGCGGTAGCCGCAGGTTTTTATCATGTGAAACCGCCCTCCTGCCATCAAGGCTCGCAGGGTGAAATCATAATCCTCACTATTGTAAAATGTGCGGTCATATCCGGTTGCTCGGGCGAAGTCTGATCTGAAGCCACCCCACAGCCCCGGCAGCCAATTGCGTTCAAACAGCCGCCAAATACCGGACCCTTCGAGGAATGTGGGCATTTCAAGCTGTGCCGTTTTGTCATTGCTCGCCCCGTCTATCAGGTCTGCCGCGTCAAAAATAAGGTCTGCACCCGTTTGTTCAAAGGCTTGGCAAAAGCGGGCTGGTCGGTCGGGGCTTATTTCGTCGTCGGCGTCAAGCCACATGCCGTAAGGCGTTCTTATGACATCAAGGGCGGCACTGCGTGCGTTACCAATGCCAAGTTTTTCTGCCGGCCGCACAATCGTTAACTGTCGCCCTGCGATGTTTTGAGCAATCACAGCGGTTTGGTCTATACTGTGGTCATCCACCAGTAAAATTGGGCCGTCTGTCGCCTGAACGGCAGACGTCACCGCCCTTTTGATGGTGGCTTCTGCGTTAAAGGCGCAAATAGCGATGGTTATGTCTTTCAAATCTGGCACATAAGAAGTGTGGGACAGGGGCGGCGGCGAGTCTATATTTTATTTCTTTGCTGCAATAGGTTATGGTGCAAATGATTGGGTGCGAGCTTTCATTCTAAGGCATTAGACGTGAGGTATAATGCCTGAACCTCTAAGCTGGTACAAAGTTTGCTCTAGAAATAAAGTTTGCTCTAGAAATTATGCGCCCAAAATTATGCGCTCAAGATTATGTGTACAGACACCAAGGTAAGCCCAAACGGCGATTGAATGTATTTATGAATGTTCTACTGACCAGTTCTTCAGCGAAAATTCAATTGATGGAAGCGTTCAAAGACGCACTCCGGCCTCGGGGAGGGCAGTTGATCGCTGCTGACTGTGACCCAACTTGCTGTTCGGTACATTTTGCCGATGCGTTTGAACTGATGCCCCGTGATGATGCCCCGGATTATGAAGCCCGGCTGCTTGAGATATGCAAAACGCATAAAATTGATCTATTGATCCCAACACGCGACGGTGAATTGGTCCGCATCGCAAAAATGCGCAATAAACTCAAAGAGATTGGAACCCTGATAACCTTGGGAGAGGCCGAGGCGCTCGCTGCCTGTATGGACAAAGGGGCCTTGCACCAATTTTGCCGGGATAATGGCTTTCCTGTTTTGGATGTATCGGATGTCACAGACACGGCGGCATTCCCCGTTTTTATCAGGCACCGCAACAGCTCGCTCACGGGGGGCGGCATTTTGGTCGAGGACCGGAAATCTTTTGAGCATCTTGCACTGAAGACCGACGATTATCTGGTTCAGGCCTTTGTCGAATACCGGGAATTTAGCTGCGATATTTTATCCAGCCTAGACGGAGAGCCCTTGCAAGCGGTGGTGCGTGAACGGCTTCGGCTTGTGAACGGAGAAAGCTGGCGTTCGCAAATCGTTGATATGCCTGTTCTTGAAAAACTAACGCTTGATCTGGCGCGCGCCCTGAAATTATGTGGGCATAATCTTATTCAAATGTTCTGGAGCGAAGAAAGCGGTGCGCAGATCATCGAAGTGAACCCGCGTTTTGGCGGCGGCACGAACCTAAGCTTAAAAGGCGGGTTAGCCTCGCCAGAACGTTTGATGCTGATGATCGAAGGGCGCCTTGATGAAGCCTACGCGCGGCGCCCCATTGATTATGGTTTGATGTCCCTTAGATATTCGCGTGATGTTTTGGTAAAACCTCAATAAAGGCAGGCATTTTTGACCCATCAACCGCACGGAAAACCGCTAGACTGTGTTGCCGTTATTCAGGCGCGGCGCGGCTCTAGCCGTTTGCCAGACAAGATATTAATGCCGCTTCAGGGCAAGCCTGTCTTAGACCATGTGATCCAGCGCTGTTTGGCCATTCCAAGCGTTAGTCAGGTGGTATGCGCTTTGCCGTCTGATGCATATAATGATGCAGCCGAAAAGGTGGCCTTGGCTGCGGGGGCCTCGGTATTTAGGGGCAGTGAAAGCGATGTGCTGTCGCGTTTTGTCGGTGCGGTTGAACCGTATAACCCTAAGTATGTCATGCGCTTAACGGCAGATTGCCCACTGCTTGACCCTGTGGTTTGCGAAGACCTGTATCAGGCTCTTGTCACAAGTGGCCGTGCATACGGTGCGACGGCTTTTTTCCCACACGGGCTGGACTGTGAAGTCTTCACGCACGGCATTTTATTAGAGGCCGACAAGAAAGCCAGCCATAAGAATGACAGGGAACATGTAACCCTGTGGATGAAACGCGCGACACAGGGAAACCAAGTTAGTTTAGCCCCTGACAAGACCTATAGGGCAGACCATAGGTGGGTGCTTGATTACCCGGAAGATCTTGATTTCATGATGGCCCTAGAGCGCGTGATGCCCCACGCTTTTTCCTCTGTTGGGTGGCAGGATGTTTTGGCGGTTTTGGATAAACACCCAAACATAAGCAGCCTGAATAAAATGCGCATAGAGGAATGGGCGGCGCTGAATCAGAAAATTCATGATCAGGCCTCAACGGCCGGATAAGGCCTCTTCTAACTTTAAGGATGATACTGCGATAACCCTCTGCTTTTAGTCGGCAATATCCTATGGGGTGCGGGGCTTAATATAGTCTATTTTCACAGAGACCTCGCCATTTTCCTTTAAGGTAACGATATACAGATGGTCATATTGATGATCTTCCAAAAGCGGGTAATTTGTCCCAGCAAGGAAATTGACCACCACAGGAGTGGTGTTGCTGTGGCCCACCACCAGCGTCGTTTTTGGCGTTTCTTTCAGGGTTGCAGCCAGGTCAGCCAATGCGTTGGGACTATAGGGTGTAACTGCAAGTTTATGGGCTGTTGCGGTGGGGGCAGCGGTTTCAAGCGTTCGTTTGAAATTTGTTGAATAAATTTGCTCTAGCTTCACTGTTTGAAGCCTTGCAGCCAGTGCTGCCGCGCGGATGTGACCGGGTCCAGTTAAAGATGGATCCTGCGTGCCGTCGATTTGTTTTTCAGCGTGGCGCATTAGATATATGGTCGCATCAGCGGTGACCGCCGTCATGCTAATCACTGCGAAAAGCCCGCCTACACATATTTGCGTTAAAAATTTCATAGCACATCCCTCTATGTGTGACGGGCCTTCGTGCGAGATAGAAGCCTTATCCGCTTTCATCCATTAGCCAGCCACGCTTTGTGAATTTTAACCAAGCCTACATAGTTGGTGCTTATCTTGCAAATTCCACCCCGACAAGGATACAACAGACCGGACGTGTAACCCAGTGAGTGCGTTGATGGATGAAACCAGTATGCCAGACCAGACGACCGAAACCGCTTTTACCGATAAGGGCCTAGCGAGAGACTTGCCGAAACTGTCAGTGATCGGCCTTGGGAAATTGGGCGCGCCGATGGCGGCGGTTTTTGCCTGTGCTGGCTACCGAGTTACTGGCACCGATCATACCGCCGATTTGGTAGATATGGTCAGGGCCGGCACTGCGCCCTTCAGTGAAACTGATCTGCAAAGCCAGTTTAGCCAAGCTGGCGACAGATTACGCGCAGTATACACCACCGCCGAAGCGGTGGCCGAAAGTGACATCAGCTTTGTGATTGTGCCAACACCAAGCGGCCCGGACGGTTTATTTTCCAACCACTTTCTTCTGGACGCTGTCAGTGCGATCGGGGCAGCGGCCGCGAAAAAAGACACGTACCATCTTGTGGTGATAACCAGCACAGTGGTGCCCGGCACCACCGGAACTGATGTCTTGGCGGCACTGGAGGCCTCGTCGGGAAAGTGTGTTGGCGGTGATATTGGGCTTTGTTATAGCCCCGAATTTATCGCGCTTGGCAGTGTGGTGCGGGATATGAAAAACCCTGATCTGGTGTTGATCGGGGAAAGCGACCCCAAAGCGGGGGATATGCTAGAGGCGGTTTATAGGCGAACTTGCGAAAGCAACCCGGTCTCGCGCCGGATGAATTTTGTCAATGCCGAGCTGGCTAAGATTGCCATCAACACCTTTGTTACGACTAAAATTTCCTATGCTAATATGTTGTCTGGCATTTGCGATGCTCTGCCCGGCGCGGATATTGATGCTATCAGCGCGGCCCTTGGTGCTGACAGCCGTATTGGTCCCAAATATTTAAAAGGCGGCGCGGCCTTTGGCGGCCCCTGTTTCCCGCGTGATAACAAGGCCTTGTCAGCGTTCGCCGCGCATCTGGGTATCAAGGCGCATATCGCTGAGGCTACCGATGCTCTCAATATGGACCAAACAGACCGGCTGGTGCGCCTGCTGGAGGCTAACCATGAGGGCCCGGCCAACATATGTGTGTGCGGCCTTGCCTATAAAACCGATACCAATGTCACCGAAAAAAGCGCGGGACTGAGTATTTTGTTATCGCTTAGGGCGCGCGGCCATACTGTTTGGGCGCATGATCCCCAAGTTCAACAAAGGGATATTACGTCTGATCTCACATCTGATCTCACGCTTCACAGCGATCTGGAAACCGCCTTGAAGGGGGCGGATGCGCTACTGTTGATGACCCCGTGGCCAGAGTATCAGGATGTACCGCAGAAAATTGTGGCGCGGAAAAACCCGCTGACAATCATTGATCCGTGGCGGTTATTTAATGCAGATAACTTTGAGGATGGTGTCACCTACATTGCCGTTGGGCGGCCCTAGCCTATATAATCGGTGTCTTTACTGAGGCCAGTTTTAGCAAAGCTCGCGCTGATTTCAGCGGCAAACATAGAACCGATTAAAAGATAAGGTTTTCGGCCGCCTACCGCGATGGGGACGGTTGCGCCTTTAACCTCTAGCCCCCCAATCTCTGTGCCGGTTTTCTCGGTGTCCCGGTCCAGATAGCCCGCCAGCGGTACAGAGTGGCGCCTAAGAAATGCAGCCAAACGTTGCCCTGCCATCCCGCACCCCCAAATATAAAGGTCCCGCGATCCGGCAGCGTCTTTGGCGCGGGCAAGAAAGCGGTTGGCGACAAGGTCTTGCAGTGTATTTTCCGCAGCGTCTATGTTGGCATTTTCTATATATTGGTGGGCCTTGATGATGGCTCTGGATACATCATCACTGGCTGTGGTGCTGGAAGTATCCGAGGCTTCAATCAGCGGGAAAAACCGCCCCCGGCGCCATAATATAGTGCGGCAGCAATCCAAAATTTCATCGGCTGATCGCTCTTGCAGGCTAGCGCGTAAATATTCAACTCCCGCCTTAAACTCATTCCTGGTATCAGGCTGGCAGTGCTGGTCCACTTGGGCTCGAATGTCGTCGGTATAGGGCCGGGTTTTACCGCCTAACAAGCTGTGGGTTGTTGCTGTACCAAGCGTCATAAGGTCCTTGCCAGCCAGCGCCCGGTTTTTAACAGCATCCTTGCCTTGCGAGCGCGCAAGCAACCCAGAGCCATCGCTAGCATAGCCGTGAATGGGATGAAACAAAGCCGCCTCCATAGACCCGTCTATGATGTCTGCCTTGCGGTCATGGGCTTTCCACAAAAGCCAATTATCCCACGCCATATGCCCGACGACCAACGGGATGATATGGTCGTATAGGTCTCGGTTAAATAAGAAAAAATCTATGGCATTACTTTGGTCCCAACTGCCATACTGGTCATCAAGGCTGCGAATATGATCTGGCCACGGTTCTTTTTGGTCCAATAGTGAGCCGGAAACCGGAATGTTACGCCTGCGAAACGTTAATAGAATATTGTCGTCAACCGGTTGATTTTGAACAAATTTATTCATAGCCGTATAGAGGTTTTTGGTCACTATAATGTCAGAATTGACATAAGCGAGAAAGGGCGTATCGGCCGCTTTTTTTGCCTCAGAAAAAATACTGCGGATATAGGGCATGCCGGTGCCACTGCGTTCAATGTTTGTGACATGGTGTGCACCAACCCTTTGTGCTGCGTCTGCCGCGCCGTCTTCGTCACCGCAAATAAGGATCGGCACACCGTGTGCTTGCCATGTCAGTAAGGCATTATTCTGGGTTAAGGCTGCCTCGCCGTAAAATGGCTTGCAGGTGGTGAAAAATGTAACCAGATTTGCCATCGGCCAGTTCAAACAGGTTTTGCAGTGATTAAAAG
>WFTS01000022.1 GCA_015485385.1 Kordiimonadales bacterium
AAGTAGGGGGAGGGGGGGGATCCTCGGAGCCAGCCTTAATGACGAAATTTCGTCAAAATCATAACGCCTTCAAACTCCTGAACGGTGCATTGGTTTGGGGGAACTATGCTGTGTTCGTCGGCGTTGATGGATATATAGGGATGGCATTGAAAATGTAAAACCCATATTTGTGCCGTACCAGCCATGCGCCATACGCATAACTAACTTTATCCATTGTCCATTGAGCGCAAGGCTGGCGCGCCTTTAAAAAGGCTATGACAGGGCTGAATAAAAAAGATATTATCTCCAAAGACTTATGGGGGACTTTGATGAAAATAGGTATGATAACAGCGGTATTTGCACTTTCGGTTACCATGCCGCTGGCAGCTTACGGCGACCTGTCGGGGCTTGATAAAAATGCTTTACAGGCACGTTTGCTGGCTGCAACGGATGCTCGCGACCCAGATAATCCGGTTTTTGATGAAGCCTTAAAGGCCGGGAAATACCAAGCCCTTGAGAGGCTCGGCCAAATCGGTGGGATTGCATGCTCTAAGTTGGTGCCTTATTTACGCGGGACTAATCCTGAGGCCAAACAGTGGGCCGCAAAGGGTGCCGTACACTGCTATGATAAAAAGCTCGCTGCTTTGTTGGTGGACGGAATGCAAAGCGCCAAAGACAAAACACCTTGGGCTGCGGCGCTTGGCTTTTCGGGCGCGGATGGTGTGGCAGATATTCTTGCCTCTGCTTTAGATAAAACACGCACGCCTGACGATAATCAGCGCGCCTTGATGCTCGCTCTGCTGCAAAGCGTTGTGTATGAGCGCACAAAAGCGGGCGAAATTGATGGGCTGGATATTATACAAGTGCTTGATAGTGCGCGCCTCGGCCCCCACAGTGATGTGGCGGCATATTTGCTTGCGCGGCTGCAGGATGTGCCGTCAGTTCTGCATTATGATGCATTTGAAGCTGCCTACCTGCCGATGTTAGATGAAACGGGCCCTTTGAATGAGAATAGGCGCGAAACCATACGGTTGATGACACGGTTGGCGCGAGAATACGGCAATCAGGGAAATGCACTATTAGCCACAGCTTTAGAATCACCGGAACCAAGTGTGCGCCATGAAGCTATTCGCTCACTGGGCTACCTAAGGGATGCACAATCAAAAGCTCTGTTACTAAATCTGGCGAGCGGGGAAGGCGATGCTGCGGCTCGGCATTTGGCAATCGAGGCTTTGGGGCGGCGCAGTGCCGAAGACCCTGATCTTGTGCGCGTGTTAGAAATGTATATCAGCGACGACAACCGGTGGATTGCCGCAACAGCTCTGCGTATGCTGGGCCAGCGTGACGGTGCGGTTGCAAACGCTATCGCTGCCGATTGGCTTACGGGCAAGGATTATTATCTAGCATTTCAGGCGTTGATAGCGCTTACAGGCACTGAGGAAGGCAAGGCGATCTTAAAGGCGTATGCTGAGGCACATCCAAAGACTGTGCGCGGCTATGAAGCTGCTGTTGCGCTTGACCCTTCCATTGAGGCCGTGACGAAGCCACGCAGAACCCCGGATTGGTCGATTGTTACAGCCTATCAGAACCGTGAGCTGATACTGGACACCACGCGCGGCAAGGTCTGTATTGAAATGACAGGTGATGCGCCTTATGCCGCGACAAATTTTCTCCAGCTAGCAGATTTTGGCAAGATGGACGGGATGTTGTGGCACCGGGTCATTCCCAATTTTGTTGCCCAAGCAGGGCAGATCGAAAATAAAGACCTAGCCAAATGGGGTAGTATCCGTGAGGAATGGGGCGGAAAACATAAGATAGGCACTGTGGGCGTTGCCACAGCAGGGCGCGATACCGGCACCACCCAGTTTTTTATTAATACAGCTTATAATATGCATCTGGACGGGCGCTATACGGTGTTTGCCAAAGTGTACGGCGGCATGGATGTGGTTTATGCCTTAGAAGAAGGCGATAGCATCACGCGTGCCTATACCGCAGAAGCCCCGAGTGCAAACTGCAAATAGCCTTATTTTGCAAACAGCCTTACTTTAGAGGATGTTGCTTTCTGAACGGATTTGCCGGACCATAAAATCACGGAAAAGTGCCACCCGTAGCGACCCCCTTAGTTCAGGCGGATAAACATAATAGCTGTTGAAGGGCTGGCCTTCGACATTGGGGAAAACCCGCACCAATTTTTGGCGGCTATGCACTAAATAATCGGGCAAAACTGCGATGCCCATACCCGCCTCTACTGCGTGCAGAATGCCGTAAAGATTATTCACCTGAAGGCGGGGCTTGCGCCGCTTGGCTGGATTGCCCACATCCAACAGCCAGTTTAGCCCGCGAATTGTGGGGGCGTTACTGATGCCAAAAGTGATCAGATCGTGGCCGTCCAGATCAGCGGGAGTGATCGGCGTGCCTCTGCGGTCCAGATATTCAGGGCTGGCATAAATATGAGTGTGGAAGGTGGCAAGCGGGCGCTGGATCAGGTCGGCCTGTTCTGGCTCATGCAGGCGGATTGCCACGTCTGCTTCACCCGCTGACAGATCAAGATCATTATCATCCAGAATTACCTGAAGGTCGATATCGGGGTATTCGGTCATAAATTGTTCAAGGTGCGGGGTGAGCCAAAGAGCACCAAATGTCACCATAGTTGTCACTCTAAGCAAGCCGGATGGGCGCTCCTTCGAAGCCATAAGGCTGCGCTGAGTTTCGTCGATCTTGTGAACCACATCACGCGCTGTTGCGAACAGCTCTTGGCCCTCATGGGTTAGCACAAGCCCGCGCGCATGGCGGGTAAAGAGGCTAACATTCAGGCTTTCTTCTAAGGCTCTGATTTGGCGGCTAACGGCAGATTGGCTGCAATTTAGCCGTGCGCCGGCGTTGGTGAAGCTTCCGGCCTCAGCAACCGTATGAAAAATACGCAGTCTGTCCCAATCCAAAATGGTCTCCTCAGCGTGGCCCTTTGTTGGCGCGACTATTTCATGACAGACGCGGTGGCGCAAGCTCTGCGTGTGGCGCATAACACATGTAAATTGCTATGCAGGCTATCTTCTGGTTGTCCTAAGCCTTTGCTTTGCATACACTCTAAAGCCAATCAACATGGACCTGATATATGAGCAATAAAAACATACTAGAGCACGCAACGGCGTATTTTAAAGCTCATTATCCCGGCTTGATGGCGGAATCGGTCATAGCTTTTTTGGTGTTGATTGATCTAGACGAAGCGGCGACGGTGGGCGATATCGCCAGAGCTTTAGGGATGACAGAACCGAAATGTTATCCTTATGTGGCACAGCTTAATATTGGTAGCGGCGCAGGGCTTGTTCGTCTTGAAAATCCTGGGGATGGACGAAACTTTGTCCATTTAACCGAGCAAGGCGAAGCGGCAAAACAAGCTGTTCTTGCCGCTTTCGCCTAATTTTATTCAGCCGCCTGAGCGTTTGCGTGTTCAGTTTCAGCAATATATTTTTCAGCTTCAAGCGCCGCCATACAGCCCATTCCCGCCGCTGTGACGGCTTGGCGGTAAACCTTGTCGGTGACATCACCTGCTGCAAACACACCGGGAATATCGGTTGCTGTGCTGTCTGGTTTTTTCAAAAGATAGCCTTCTTCGTCCATTGGAAGTTGGCCTTTAAACAGCTCGGTTGACGGCGTGTGACCAATGGCGATGAAGATACCATGTACCGCAATATCGGTAATCGCATCGGTTTTTACATTTCTAAGCTTGGCCCCTGTAACACCAAGTGGGTCTTCTGTGCCGACAACTTCGTGCAGGACCGTATCCCACAAAATTTCAACATTTTCCGCCTTTGCCAAACGCTCAGAAAGGATTTTCTCGGCGCGGAATTCGTCGCGGCGATGCACGATCGTTACCTTCGAGCAAATGTTGGCTAGATAAAGCGCTTCTTCAACCGCCGTGTTGCCGCCGCCGATCACAAGAACCTCTTTGCCACGGTAGAAAAAGCCGTCACATGTGGCGCAGGCAGATACGCCGTAACCATTAAATTTCTCCTCAGAGGGCAGGCCGAGCCAACGCGCCTGAGCGCCGGTTGCGATCACGATGGTATCTGCGGTGTATATCGTGCCACTATCGCCCACAGCGCGCTTCGGTGTGGCGCTTAGATCCACTTCATTGATCAGATCATAGATAATTTCGGTTCCGACATTTTCTGCCTGCTGGCGCATGGCTTCCATCAGTTCAGGGCCTTGAACAGCTTCGGCAAAGCCGGGATAGTTTTCAACATCCGTGGTGATCGTAAGCTGACCACCGGCCTGCATTCCCGTAACAATTGTAGGTTTTAGGCTGGCACGCGCCGCATATATAGCGGCCGTATAGCCTGCTGGGCCGGAACCAATGATTAGCATATTGCTGTGCTTTGTATCACTCATGAGAAATCCTTACAGTCAAAGCCGGACCCACGCCTAATGGTGGCTGCGACGCTATTGTTTGCTTGGGTATCTACATAAGGTGTGTGCAGGAAAATGCCAACGGCAAACACGCAAGATCACAGTGGTTTGTTTCGATCATTGCCATCGGAAAAAACGATTTATGGTGCAAGGTGTGTGTTAGCTAGTCGAAATAGGCGTATGTCTGTTAGTTGAAAATCATACTAAACATCAAAGGAATTCCAGTTTTGAATGTGGTGGGGTTTAAAGGCCTAATATCCGCAGGCTCGCCCTTTAGCCAAGTGCCAAGCACTTTGATGGATTGCAGGTCTTCGTCAGGGGTCTCAAGCGGGTTGGCCGATAACATAAGCAAGTCAGCCGATTTTCCTGCGATCAGCGATCCTGTTTCTTTTTCAAGGCCTAGCTGCCACGCGGCATTGATGGTCATGGCTTGTAAGGCTTCCATCGGTGTAAGCTTCTGATCCGGTCCGATCACTGCGCCGGTTAAATGGCTTTTGCGGGCGCGCAAGGTTTGCATTGCCCGAAGTGGGCCGATCGGGGTGGCGGGATTGTCGGTATGAACGCTAACCCTTAGGCCACTATCAAGCGCGGTTTTCACTGGCATATAGCGTTTCGTGCGCGCTTCGCCGACAAGATCAGGCAGGGCGTGGCCATAATAATAGATGTGATCAATAAAAAAGCTGGTGGTCATGCCAAGCTTTGCTGCGCGTTCAAGCTGTTCTTTGGTGATCAGTGCGTTGTGCTCAAGCCGATACCGGTTGTCAGCACGTGGGCTTTGCGCAAATATTTTCTCGGCAGTGTTTAAAACCTGATCAACCGCACGTTCCCCTTGCACATGAAAAGCAAGCTGGTACCCAAGATCATGAAATCGGCGGAAGCTTTTGGCAAAATCGGCGTCAGACCAATTCAGAGGCCCCATATGACGGGCTGGCAAATGCAGGCGTTTGGTCGTTAGTTCGCTTGTCTCATAGGGGGCTTTGAAGGCTGCACCACCCGCAAACGGCGAGCCATCCATCCAAAATTTAACCCCTATCACGGCAGCAGGAATATCCCGGCTTTGCGGTTTCTGTATAGTGCCGTCCAAGTTGGTTACCTGGCTTGGTAAGGCGTAAATTAGGCTTCTGATAGGAGCATTTGTTTGCCGTGCTATATAGTGCAAGGATGCAACCGGGTCTTTTGCCTGCCCCACAGGCCCAAGGGTGGCGACTGTGGTATAGCCTGCACGGGCATATTTCATAAATTGGCGTGCTAAAAGGAAATTTGCAGCACTATCAGGCGGTGCGGGAGCTGCCTTAAATAACCGTTCGATTGCCCCAACCTCGCGCACTGTCCCGGTGAGAGCGCCATTGGCATCTTTTACAAATTCAGCTCCAGCAGGATTTGGCGTTTCTGCTGTTATACCAGCGGCAGCCAGTGCTGCGCTATTGGCATAGGCATCATGCATCATTTGGGTCAAGATCAGCAGTGGCCGTGTCGGTGACAGAGCATCCAGTTCTGCAAGCGTTGGTGCGTCCAGATCGGGCATCATCACAGGGTCCCAACCATACGCCATAACCCAGCGCCCTTTAGGCGTGGCCTTAACGCCTAATTTCAGGCGCTTTATAATGTCAGAACGGCTTTTGTTGGTAAAACCGCTTACGTCGATCGTTTCGCCCAAAATAGCAGTGGCAAGAGTATGGCTATGGGGTTCTATAAGCCCGGGCATCAAGGTTTTTCCGCCGAGGTTAATTTCGGTCGCGTCCCCAAAAACAGCCGCTCGGACTGAGGCAAGATCTCCAACGGCTATAATTTTTCCGCTCCGCATTAAAAGAGCTTCGGCTATAGGTTGGGCAGGGTCCATTGTGATAATGGGGCCACCGTAAAACACTGTTTCATACGCTGAACTGCGAGGTTGCAGCCACATAAAAAAAGCCAAGACCACCAGTGCGGCTATGCCGACGGCAATTTTAGTTTTTTTATATGACGCGCTGAACACTTATGGCCCTTTCAAGCAAGTGAGACCTAAAGAGAATTGAACAAACTAGATTGAAAATACTCTGGATTAAAGAAAAAATAGTCATTTGCTCGCTGAATTGCACAAAAGGACGGGTCCATTTGCGTTAAATTCGTTAATTTGCCCCAGATCATCATAAATAAACCTTATACACGGTGCGTATTTTTAATGGTCACGCCGCAACGAGGGCACGGCACACCGCGTATGCGAATGACCACATAGCTATAAGGATTTACTAGAATGATTTGGCCGCAGGACATGCAGCGGCGCCGTACTTTTTGTACAATGAACATAAGATATAGTAAGCAAAGCGCCGCCAAGGCGATTGCTCCAAAAATATTTATCTTCCAAAGGAATGCTGCTGGTACAGCCACTAGGAACAGAAAAACACCGATATACCGCTGTTTGGTTGTCATATGGACCCTTGCTATAGACTCAATACTAAATATGCGCGTATTAGCACACTTAATAAGTGCTTATTCTTTTATGTGTTTACCAGCCCCTATAGCGCAAGTCTATAGAGATACAGTGTTAACAGTTTGTTAATAAATAAGGACAATTCATCCATTAACTGTCCTAAATTTGAAATATATTTTGGGGCCTCATTGCTGCTATCTAGTTGCTAAAAGTGGCAAACAAGATGATTTTTAAGGCAGACTAAAGGTTTTAAGATGGCAGACCCTTAAAAAGGAAAGTTGCGCTTGCGACCGGAATTTCGGGCGCCTGTTGCCAACAGCGTGCATGTATCACAATAATGTTACGTCCAAAGCGTATAATATTGGCTGAGGCAAAACAGTCAGTCGCTGTGGTGCGTTTGAGATAATTCACTGTACTGGAAAGTGGGGCCGGTAAATCCGGTATGCCCGTTTTGGTGATAATAGCCCCTGCTGCGGCCATTTCCATCAAGCTAGCAAGCATACCCCCATGAACTGCGCGTATGACCGGATCTCCGATGATCATATCACTGAAAGGCAAATGCATTATCGCGCCAGAGCGCGTTTGCATAAGGTGTGCGCCAAGCCATGTCGCGAATGGGTGATTTTGTTTTGCGTTCTCGAATAGGGGGTTAACTGAAGCATTTTCCATCTGATACGGCGCATCACTGTCTGCTTGTGTTGTTTCAGGTGTTTTACGGGACAGCTCTGGCGCATGGTTAGGGCGTTTACTTTTAATGATGAATTTAGCGTTGCCGCGTGCGATTGGCTGTGACGTGTCGGCTGAAAGCACCGTGCCGCTGACAAAGGCCACATTGTCACTGATAAAATCGCAGCTTGTGCGGATTTTAGCATCCACGCCTTCGTCTAAAAGCGCCATGAAATCTGTCGATAAATCAATCGTCGCGATGGGAACAGGTTTTTGGAACTTGGAGTAAACCGACAGGCCCAAAAGGGTATCAAGCGCGGTGGTTAAAATACTGGGGGCAAGCCCCATATGTGCGGTTTGGCTAAAGTTTGCGTCTGCGGGCAATGTGGCTGTTACCGAACCACCGTCGGCATTTAAATCTTTAAAATTCAGAGCATTAACCAAACTGTGAAATCCGCCACCCATGGCAGTTTTTGTTTGTGAACTCTTTTTGTGAGAGGGGCTATGTGGGGATGTTTTGTGTGGCATTTGGCCGAGCCTTAAATAGATATAATGATAAATTCGCGGCGCTTAGTAGCATGCTATTGACGCCGTGAGTACTCCGCAATTCCGTTCCGATAGGGTTAGGCCCTAATATGGGGCGCCTCGATGAAAGAACAAGCTGAACTGAAAACGTCCAAAAGTGTAAAAGGCCCCGCAGTGTGCGAGGCCTTTTGTCGGAATTGGCGGCTTTCTGGAGCTGCCGCCATTTTTGCCGGTCGTCCCGGTTGTCCCGGTTGTCCCAGCGGGGGGGGAAGGGGGTTAAAGCTCGTCTGCGTGCTTACCCAGATAGTCTGCAACGCCAGCAGCGTCGGCTTTCATGCCTTCATCGCCTTTGTTCCAGCCAGCAGGGCATACTTCACCGTGTTCCTCGTGGAACTGTAGGGCTTCTACAAGGCGCACAAATTCGTCTACATTGCGGCCCAGTGGCAAAAAGTTCACATATTGGTGCCAAACCATGCCGTCTTTACCAATTAGGAATGTGCCGCGCAGGCTAATTCCGTCTTCTTCGATCAGAACATCATAATCGCGCGCGATCTGTTTGGTTTTGTCTGCCACCATCGGGAAATCAACGGGGCCAAGACCGCCTTGGCTGGTTGGTGTGTTGCGCCATGCAGCGTGTGTATGTTCGCTATCAACTGATACGGCAACAACCTTAACGCCCAGTTCTTTGAATTTATTCATGCGGTTATGGAATGCCAATATTTCTGAGGGGCACACGAAAGTAAAATCAAGCGGGTAGAAAAAGACCAAGCCATAATCGTCGCCGATATAGTCCTTCAGATTAAATGCCCCGTTAATAGAACCATCTGCCATAACGGCCGCTGCTGTGAAATCTGGTGCTGGTTTGCCTGCAAGAACTGCCATATTGGCCTCCTATCTTAATGAGTTAAAAGTATAAACTGTATGGGTGCTTGCCAAAACCAACCCAGAAAGGGTTACCCTCGGTCCGCACCGTGCAGAGGCACTTTATGCCGAAGTGCCACAAAAGTAACGCTACAAAGTTCGATTTCTTTAATCGATAGAGACGATTAATGCTCTGGTGACTAAGAGCTTGTTTGGTATAGTGGCCCAGTGGGAGGGTAAATAGAGGCCAGACATACTGTTCGGTTGGCTATTGCCCAAAGTCATGGGCTTCAGACGTAAAGTACATGAACTTCAGACGTAAGGTAAGAGTATCCCAAGCAGTATGTTATAGGGGACAAACTTATGATAAGCTCTGTGTCGCCTTGGCATTATGGCTTTGGCCCTTGGCCCCTAAGCTTAGGGTGTTATACACATATGTGTGCATAGCTATACGTTTATGAAGGGGTTTCAAGGGCGGTATGCATTCTTATATGGGTGCATAAAGAGGCTTCAAATATATGCCGGATTATGGCTCTTTGCGGGGCCTTGTGTGACTGCGTTTCAGAGGTACTACAGTGTTAGAGTTGCTGGATAATTTTTTCAGATATGGGGCAATAGCAAGCTGTCTGTTCACGGCAGCATTGGTATTGCGTGATGCAGCTTGCCGTCTCCCTGCGCGTTTGGCTGCCTTTTGCAGCATTACAGCAGCAGCATATTTATTTTCGTCACTGCCGGGTTTGGGGGAAACCATTGGGACAGGGATGATCCCCGTGCTTTTGATTAGCTTGTTTGGCCCCACCGCAGTTTGGGTTTTTGGGCTGTCGATGTTTGATGATAATTTCAAGCTAAGGCGTGCCCATTATAGTGTGATTGCTGTGTTTTACCTGCTTGGTGCGGTGCAATTTATCAGTTTTTATCAGATGTTCGGTAACCTGCCGCTTTTGTCTTCAAGCCGCCTACAAATGGCCCTCAAAGATAGTGGGTCGCTTTTGTGGGGGGTCGGTCTTTTGATGTTGTTTTTGAAAGTGGGCATGTCGTTGCAGCTATTGTGGGTTGCCTGGAATGGCCGCCACGATGATTTGGTGCCAAAAAGGCGGCGGTTTCGTGAAGTGTTTGTCGGGGCAGTGGTGATGATTTCTTTCGGTATCGTGATCACTGAAAACTGGCTATTAGGTTTTGCCCCTTATACCGCCAATATGCTGTTGGTTGCGCAGTCGGCCTCCATTTTCCTCGTGACGCTTTATATGCTGTGGCACATCACCAGCGTTGACGGCGAATGGCTGTTTGGGAATTATGAGCAACCCTTGGCCCCTGAACAGCCTTATATTGAAAGCGAAGATCGCCATGATCTGGAAACATTAAATGCACTGGCTGAAAGCGGGGCGTTGATGGCCCCCGGGATTACTGTTAGCAAGTTAGCGCAGATGGCTGCTATGCCAGAGCACAGGCTGCGGCGCTTGGTAAACCAGCATCTTGGATACCGCAATTTTTCTGACTATCTAAACTTTCATAGAATTGAGGCAGCGAAAAACCGGCTTGCGGTGGTCTCGGACCGCCATGTGCCCGTGCTTACGGTGGCGATGGATGTTGGGTATGGCTCTTTGGGGCCATTTAATCGCGCCTTTAAGGAACGTGCCGGCATGACCCCAACCCAATTCCGTAGAAAAGCGTTGGGCGCTGCTTAATAATTGGCTCAGCCGTGAGGCCTCGTATTCTTATCAGTGTCACCAGCGCCCCGTATCACGATCGTCCAGTATCACGATTGATCCGTATCACGATGCGTAACACTCGGCGCATCATATTTCACACACCGCATCATAATCCGGTTTAAAAGCCGCGTCGTAAAAGGGGGGTTCCCTCTTTGAAGCAACGATAAACACAGGTTTTTCTTAAAAAAACACTAGCCGATTGTTGAAAACATATACTGATTTATTGAAAAGCTCCTCCTTTTCGGAATCGGCAAGATATGGCTCTTCACAAGGGGGACTATGATCCCCAGTTACAGCCCAAGCCATAGTTGGCCTCAAGCTCCTGATCTGGTGCTGAACCCCTCCTCCCCAGTTGGTTGGTTCAGGTCCGGTTCGGGATAGAAAACACACTCATGCGAGGAGAGACAAAAATGTCTGCATTGATAACACCCCCTACCACCGACCTTCCCCTGCGCGGCGCGACTGTTAAGCGCTTTTCTGGCATTAAATCGGCATTTGGCCGTCGGGCTGCGCAGATTTTAATAGCGGCAACTGGTGCAGGCATGCTTGGTGCACCAACGGTTGCTGGCGACGCTTATCCTGTTGAAGGCTATTGGCTTACAAAAGGCGGCGGATCAATTGTTGAGATAGCGGCGTGCGCTGAAAGCCGTAAGCGTCTTTGCGGTACGGTTGTATGGTCTGCCGATGGCCAAGCCGGGGCGCAGGTTTTGACAAGCTTTCGCCTTTCAGGCAACAAAGCGGGTGACAAATGGGCGAAGGGAAAAATTCTGGTTGCAGGTGCCAAAAAAGCCAAGCCGGGCAAGCTGACGGTGAAAGGCGATACTTTGAAAGTAAGTGTTTGCAAAGGCGCCAAGTGCAAGTCGAAAAAATGGTCACGCCCAAGTGCATCTATGACGGCCCAAGCTGGCCTGACAGGACGCAGCAGCTAAAGGCCTTTGGCATTAGGCATTAGTGATAAAACGAATTGCAAACGGCCTTCCCTGTGCGGGTGGGCCGTTTTCTTTTTCATGCCGCATATATTTATGCCACTGATATTTATAATCACACCATTTTATCGTGGCCGTGCTTTTACGGGGGCCATATTATATGGGGATTACTGAATACGAATGGCGGTTAAGCCGTTCAGTTTTAAGAAATCCTGAACTGACCCTTGGCCCACCAAATGGGCAGATCCAACGGCAATAAAATATGTTCCAGAGCCATCCATGATGGATTTAATTTGGAAGGCCCAATCTTGGTTTCGGCTAGTTAAAAGCGCGGAATAAATCTCTGGATCTGATAGCGATGCCTGCATGGTTTCACCCACTTTTTCCACATTGCCTGCGCGCCAATCATAGACAAGGGTTTTCATCAGCTCGGGCTGGTTTAACAATTGGTCTAGGCTTTCTTCCAGCATTTGAACGGCTTTATTTTCTGGTAGATCATGAAAGAACCTAAATTGCTGATCGACGGATTCTAGGAATTCTATGGACATTTTCTGGCTTTTGGCCGCCTCAGTCAGAATATTTTCCACACCGGCCTTTGGGTCTGCACCCTGATATTGGGCCTGCATGGCGGCAAGCTGCATCCCGACAAACCACGGTCTGAGAGGTTCGAATTGCTGGACCATTGCTTTGGCTCTTTCAGGCGAGTTTCCAAAGCTGATCAACACATTAATAAGCTGTTTGTTCGCCGTATCAGACAACTGAGAGCTAAGAGAAACCCCAGCAGGATTGAGCGCATACTTCATCACTATTTTTTGGACGTCCGCTGGCGGAGTATCCAGAACAGGGGCCTCCAGGACTAGGGTTTTGGCTTGATTGAAGGCTGCATTCACCTTTTCTGAATGCCAAGAAAGGTCGGGATCAAGAATATGAACGGTTCCAAAAAGCCAGACCTCGCTGTCAGCGTCTGAAAGCTTCCATAAAGCAGGTGTTGCGGGGGCAAGACGCTCGGTTTCAAGCGCGACAGAGGATGGCTCACGGGCAAATGAGGGCGCTGAAGATATAAGCAGCAGGCCAAAGATAAGCATCAAAGCTGCTGTGATACTGAAGTAAGATTTATATATGGTTTGCCGCATGTCCATAAGAAGGCTCCAAAACTATTGGGTCAGAATTAGGCTGTTTGGTAGAAATATATAGCAACTTTTATGCCGAATTATGGCGGCGGTGGTGAAATATTCAGACATTTAAAAATTGTTCAATATCAGGGCCTTAGGGGTCTGACTGTCTCTAAAGGGTGTGTCTAAAGCTAACGGGCAGAGCAATATCTAGCGGGCAGGGCAGCGGTTTTACCAAAACGGATGGGCGGCCTATAGCTTTTGGGTTTGCTGGCCTTAACAGTATGCGGGCTTTATTTGAGCTGGTCCTTGAGCGAGCGAACGCACGCTGCGGCAATTTCGCTTTGCAAGCGGATATGAGGGTCCCCGGCGGTTTTACAAGCGCTGTTTATACCCGCCAGTGCGGCTTCCAGCATGTCGAACGTTGCCTTGATATGGTCGCTGGCCTCAGGGGAAAGCAGGGTTCCGGCGCTTGGGGCTGTGGGGTCAATTTTCTGTTCTTCAGCGCCGGATGATGCGGCTTTTTTGGCCTCAAAGCTGCGGCTAAGCGGCGCGAGGGCCTCTGCAAGCACCTCTTGCACAGCCGCTGTGGCAGCGTGTGCAAATTTATCCCCATTTTGGGACAAATCTGTGACATCTGGGCCGTTTTGATCGGCTCTATCGGTGGAGGTGTCGGTTTCATCCTCAACGGAGTTGGAAAGGTCTGCCGCAATATCTTCAAGTGTCTGGCGTGTAACCTTTAAAGCACTGACCGGCTGAGCCTTATCCGAGCCTTCTTGGGGGGTGGCAGTGGTTACCGTTCCGCTTGGTTGAAAAACCGTTGCCTGGTCGGTGAAAGTTGCCGGCATAATACGAAGATTTGCAGCGGGCCTACTGTCCATATCGTCTAAAAACAAAGCCGTGGCATCCTCATCGGACATGAAAAAATGATCGGGTTCAGTCGCCATGATGACCGGGGTGAGAATGCCTTCATAGCCTTCAAAAATACCGCCGCTAGAACTGAAATACGGGGTAGCCTCTAGGGTCCAGTGCTGGTTTTTTTCTTCAAGGTCGGGCAGGAAAATTGGGGCGTCATGGATGGCAGAGCGCCGCTGGAACGCTCGGGCAACAGGATGGCCAAGTTTGGTGTTAAGCCCAAGCAAATCCAACATGGATGTGCCGATCGCGCTAAATTCCGCCCCGTGGAGCTGTAGGCCCCGTGGTGAAATTGATGTAATAAAGCCGTCCCGGTCACTGATCCAAGACCACCCGCCGGGCCCTGGGTCTTGTGCGCCTTTTTGCGTCAGTGCTAAATCCTCTTGCGCGGAAGATGGGTCTGTTGGCTGCGCCCGGGATGGCTGCGTTTCAGGTTGCTGTGTTTCAGGCTGCTTTGCCTCAGACGTCTGCGGTTCAGACTTTTGGGTTTCTGCTTGTGGAGGTGTGTTTTGCGCTCTCTCGGCCTGCTGTGTGTTTAAGCTATCTGCGGCCACACTCTCGGCCTCAGTCAGCGGTGCTGCCGCCCTATTTGTCTGGCTTGGTTCAATTGATATCGTGCGATCAGCGATTAGGTCTTTGTCGGTCCGTAAAATACGAATTGAGGTAGGCGTATCAACTGCCGCAGTCGCTTTTGAGGCGTCCGAGGCAGGGCTTGGGGGGCGTTCAGGATGCAAGGCTGTAATTGTTGCAGACTTTTGCCCTTGAGACGCAGCCTTTATTTCATGCCTTTGGGCTTCATTTTTCAAGGCTTCTCTTGCCGGGGCTTCACTTGAGCGGTGTGTCTGGGTCTGCGTGATGCCGAGATCGTCGCTCCACAGTGCAAGGCTGGACTGATGGTCAAAAGGTGGTGCCACAGGGGCCGCCCGGGCAAGCGCGATCCATATATTGGCCGATAAATCTTCGCGGCTAGCGATCACCTGATGATGTTCACGGCCTGTGTTTTCGATCAATTCAATTAAATCGTCATCGTCAAATTTAACATTGACCAACAAAGCCCCAACCAAACTAGCCCGGTCTTGGGCCAAATGTAGCACCAAATCCATAGGAGGCGTGGCCATGTTGGCAACCAGATCACACGCGGTGCGGCGGCTATCTGCCTCTACATGGGGGATCAAGGCGCGCAGGACATCTAATAATTGGTTTCGGGTGGGCTCGGTTTTAGGGGCTTTTCCTGTTAGAAACAGGTCCACTAGATTACGGAACAAAGAGGAACGGTCTTCGCTGCCGCGTTCGCGCGCGTAAGCCACCAGCTCGCGTATTCTGCTGTCTAATGCATCCAATTCGAACGCTGACACTTTGCTCACAAAAAACACCTACCCAAAAACTAAGCTCCACTTGTTGGTATCACCTTAAAATGGCTATACCGTGACTGTCAGTTACCCGCTGTCAATTGTCAGTTTCAAGTGGGGCGAAGTTAGCTCCCGAATCACCCTCATTGCTTATAGTAGCAAAAACGACTCGAGTTACCAGTAGTGATTAACATTCGAAATAAAATTATCCTGATTTGGAACTTTATTTCCCATATCGCCTTCTATAGTATGTGATGCGAATAGTTCAGTTTTAAGGAGTAACCCTATGGGGCGTGTCAAGTTAGATGCCGTAGATAGAAAAATATTGTCGTCCCTGCAATCTGAAGGACGCATTACAAATGTTGATTTGGCACAGCGTGTGGGAATAACAGCTCCTCCATGTTTGCGCCGGGTACGCGCACTGGAAGAAGAAGGCTATATCAAAGGCTATCATGCTAATTTGAACCAAGAGGCCCTTGGCTATGGACTAACTGTTTTTGCCATGGTTGGCCTGCACAGCCAAGCCGAGACAGATTTACAAGCGTTTGAGGAACAGGTCCTAGGTTGGCCAATGGTGCGTGAATGTTTCATGCTGAACGGTGAGATTGATTTTATTTTGAAAATTGTCGCTCATGACCTTGCTGCATTCCAGCATTTTCTTACAGGCCATTTAACGCCAGCCCCCAATGTTGCCAGCGTAAAAACGTCACTCACCATTCGCACGTCCAAACATGCGCCCGGTGTGCCCCTGCCTGATCCACGTTAAACTATGGTTAGACTTGTTGCCTAAGCAGCATAAAATGCAGGTGTTACACCAAATAAAAAAGCTCGTAAAATTTACGAGCTTTTTGTGTTCTTAGAGGGAATGAATTTAAATAAATTCAATATTTTCAACGTCATAGTAACGTTCACCGCCGGGGGTAATTACGGTCACTTCATCGTCTACTCTGCGTCCGATCAAGGCGCGTGCGATGGGGGATTTATAGGATATTTTCCCCGCTTTTACATCGCCCTCTTCTTCCCCAACAATCTGATAAACAACCGTTTCGTCGTTTTCGTCAATCAGGGTAACAGTGGCCCCAAATACGATGCGGTCTCCGGCGATGGCGAGAGGGTCAATCACTTGTGCGCGGCTTAATTTGCCTTCAAGCTCGCGGATGCGGTCCTCAATATGGCCTTGCTGTTCTTTGGCCGCGTGATATTCGGCGTTTTCAGATAAATCACCGTGCGCACGCGCTTCTTCAATCGCCAGCACAACGGCGGGGCGTTCAACTGATTTTAAATTTTTCAGCTCTGCTGTTAGTCTGGCATGGCCATCAGCCAGCATGGGAACTTTATCGTTCATGTGTCCCGTCCATCTTCTCAAAATGTTACACGTCAAGCCGTACTTTTAAAAGCCGACCATTTTGTCTGGTTATCATCTTAGGTGGTCTATAAAAAACAACAACGCCGACCCATAAGGCCGGCGCAGTGATCTATTATGTAGCGAGTCGCAGCAAAAAAATCAAGAGTGGCTCAAAAACTATTGGAGCCGGATAATCTTGAGATGCGAAAGCGTAAATAATGCGAAACCGTATATGCAGATAACAAAAGGGACAGAAGCTGGACGCCGCTATTGGCTGTTGCTGGCGACGCGGTCGCGGAAATGCTAAGCGAGGATAGCGCTGATTGACCGCTGCCAATCCAGCAGACCTAGCAAGCGTGGATAGCAGGATAACCGTTCATTTTGTGTTCATGCACTCGGCGGATAGTATTTGCTATCCTAAGAAACATTATAGATTTCACAGATGCACAATTGGGGTCTTTACCGTGAAAACCATCAAATATTTTATTTCCGTAACCGCCGTGTTGGTCTTATCTGCAAGCGCTTTTGCCGTATCCGCAAGTAATCGGTACGTCGATCAAGTTGAGGCTGGGGACGGCACGCCTATGGTTTCAATAGATTTTTCAGACATTCTAGAGCGGCGCCAATCTCTGATGAACAGAGAACTTAAAAAAGAGCTGAAAAATCCGGATGTGACCGCAAGCGGATATTTGCAAGGCCTGATTATCTATGGATACCAAAATAAAATGGGAAAACCACTGGCCGGTTCATATTCTATAAAAGTGAAACGTCTTAAGGGGCAGTGTCTTGATGTTATAGGCTGCTCGGGTAAAATAATTTATGATGTTCTTTTCTTGGACGGGGACGGACAGCCCTATAAAATAGTGCCCAAAATCACCTCTTTGTCACGCTTGTATGGCCCACATTATAAAAAATATGGCACCCGACGAAACTTCAATACGTTCAAGGTGACCCAACGTAGTTTCCGTCTGCGTGAGAAAAGCAAAGGGTCCAGAAGCTGGGCGCCGCTATTGGCTGTTGCAGGTGACGCTGTGGTGGAAATGCTGAGCGAGGATAGCGCTGATTGACCGCTGCCAATCTCAGAATTTCCTCAAAAGTTCTGTAAATGATAAAGCCCGCACTATTCAGCTGCGGGCTTTATCATAACGAAGGCCGCGGCTTAATAATCTTGCAGGCGCTTCACTTGCAAGTTGCCAGCTTTTAGGGCTTTTAGTGCGCCGACGGCTGCTTTAGAGGCGGCCATTGTTGTAAAATAAGGCACCTTCATGACTAGGGCCGTATTTCTTAATTCGTAACTGTCCTGTATGGCTTGTTTACCCTCAGTGGTATTGAACATTAGCTGGATTTGATCGTTTTTCATCACGTCTAAAACGTGCGGGCGCTGGCCTTCGGTTACCTTGTAAACGCTTTCCACATCCAGCCCTTGGTTGTTCAGATACTTTGCCGTGCCGGTGGTGGCGATCACACTGTAGCCCATGGTTAGCAGGTCTTTGACCAGTGGCACCAGCGCGTATTTATCTTTGTCTTTAACCGAGACAAAAACTTTGCCGTCCATCGGTAGATCGGTGCCTGCGGCCAGTTGAGATTTATAAAAAGCCATAGCAAAGGTTTTGTCGATGCCCATCACTTCGCCGGTGGATTTCATCTCCGGTCCAAGCAGCACATCAACACCGGGGAAGCGCGCCCACGGGATCACCACTTCTTTGACCGAGACATGCTCGGTAATAGGGTCACGCAGGTCCATTTTGGTGATGTCTTCACCGGCCATCGCACGCGCCGCAAAGGCTGCCACCGGGCTGCCGATGGCTTTGGCAACAAACGGGATCGTACGGCTGGCGCGCGGGTTCACTTCGATTAGATACACTTCCCCGTCTTTCACGGCAAATTGCACATTCATCAGGCCAATCACGTTCAACGCTTTTGCCAGCGAAACGGCTTGACGTTTGACCTCGTTCACCACACCAACAGGCAGGCTATATGGCGGCAAGGAGCACGCACTATCACCCGAATGGATGCCCGCTTCTTCGATATGTTCCATGATGCCTGCGATATGGATGTTGGTGCCGTCGCTAAGGGCGTCTACGTCCACCTCGATGGCGTCTTGCAGGAAGCTGTCGATCAGGACAGGGCTGTCGCCTGAAACCAGAACGGCTTCGTTGATATAGCGGTCAAGGCCTTCCATATCATGCACAATCTCCATCGCACGGCCACCTAGTACATAACTGGGGCGGATCAAAACCGGGAAGCCAATACGTTTGGCCACAGCCGTCGCCTCAGCGTGGCTACGGGCTAGGCCATTGTTCGGTTGTTTTAGGCCAAGGCGCTCAACCAAATCTTGAAAGCGCTCGCGGTCTTCTGCCAGATCAATGGCATCGGGGCTGGTGCCAAGGACCGGAATATCGGCGGCCTCTAGGGCGTGCGCAAGCTTAAGGGGTGTTTGGCCGCCGAACTGTACGATCACGCCTTTAACTGTGCCGTTTTCTTGCTCACGTCGGATGATGTCGATCACATTTTCTGCGGTCAGCGGCTCAAAATATAGGCGGTCTGAGGTATCATAATCGGTGGAAACTGTCTCTGGATTACAGTTGATCATGATGGTTTCATATCCTGCATCCGACAGCGCGAAACAGGCATGGCAGCAGCAATAATCAAATTCAATACCCTGGCCAATGCGGTTGGGCCCGCCGCCAAGAATTACAATCTTTTCGCGGGCCGTGGGGTTTGCCTCGCACTCAGCGGCTTCGCCGGCGGCGAATGTCTCGTATGTTGAATACATATAGGGCGTTTTGGCTTCAAACTCGGCGGCGCATGTATCAATGCGCTTATAGCTTGGGCGTACATCCAGTGCGAGGCGGTCTTTGCGTACATCGGCCTCTGGTGTGCCGGATAATTCTGCAAGCCGGGCGTCGGAAAAACCAAGCATTTTCAGTTTGCGTAGGCTGCGAGCATCCTTTGGTATGCCGTCTTTTCGCACGGTGTTTTCGGCATTGATAATGGTTTGGAACTGATCAAGGAACCAAGGGTCAAAATAGCTTACCCTCTGGATAGCTTCTAAATCCACGCCTTCACGGATGGCTTGCGCGATCCTAAGCAAGCGATCAGGGCTGGCGCGGCCTAAATCATTCAAAATGGGCTGAAAATCACCCGAGCCCGGCACATAGCCCTCAAAGACCATCTCGCCAAGCCCCGTCAGCCCGGTTTCCATAGACCGCATGGCCTTTTGGAGAGATTCTGCAAACGAACGCCCCACCGCCATCACTTCACCGACAGATTTCATCGCGGTGGAGAGAACAGCCTCTGTGCCCGCAAACTTTTCAAAGGTAAAGCGCGGCACCTTGGTGACAACATAATCAATGGTTGGCTCAAACGCAGCAGGTGTGACGCCGGTTATGTCGTTATCCAGCTCATCAAGCGTATAGCCCACGGCCAGTTTGGCGGCGATTTTGGCGATAGGGAAGCCAGTGGCTTTGGATGCCAGCGCGGATGACCGGCTTACGCGCGGGTTCATTTCAATCACGATCAAGCGGCCATCTTTGGGGTTTACGGCAAACTGTACGTTTGACCCGCCGGTCTCAACTCCGATTTCGCGTAGCACAGCAATACTGGCGTTGCGCATGATCTGATATTCTTTGTCCGTTAGCGTTAGCGCAGGGGCAACCGTGATGCTGTCACCTGTATGCACGCCCATTGGATCTACATTTTCGATTGAGCAGATGATGATGCAATTGTCCGCATGGTCGCGCACAACTTCCATCTCATATTCTTTCCAGCCTAAAATGCTTTCTTCCACCAGCACTTCGTCCGTGGGTGATGCATCAAGCCCGCGAGTGACGATTTCAACAAATTCCTCTTTGTTGTAAGCCACACCGCCGCCGGTGCCGCCCATAGTAAACGATGGGCGAATAATGGCGGGCAGGCCGGTGATTTCATCCACAACAGCAAGGGCTTCTTCAACAGTGCTGGCAGTGCGGCCTCGGCAGGTCTCTAACCCTATTTTTTCCATTGCAGCATTGAAGCGGCTGCGGTTTTCGGCTTTGTCAATGGCGTCCGCGTCGGCACCGATGAGCTCTACACCCTGTTGTTCCAAAAAGCCCGATTGTGCCAGCGCCAGCGCCGTGTTCAGGGCCGTTTGTCCGCCCATTGTTGGCAGTACCGCGTCCGGTTTTTCTTTGAGGATGATTTTCTCAAGAACCGAGGGCGTGATCGGTTCGATATAGGTGCTGTCGGCTAATTCCGGGTCGGTCATGATGCTGGCGGGGTTCGAGTTCACCAGAATAACCCGGTAGCCTTCTTCCTTCAGTGCCTTCACCGCCTGTGTGCCAGAATAATCAAACTCGCATGCTTGGCCAATGATAATAGGCCCCGCGCCGATGATCAGGATACTTTTTATGTCGGTTCTTTTTGGCATTTTATGCGGCTTTCGACTTTAGGATCATATCCATGAATTCTTCAAACAGGTAGAAGCTATCCTGCGGGCCGGGTGAGGCTTCGGGGTGTTGCTGCACGCTGAAAATGGGTTTTGTTTGGTGCTGGATGCCGCAAACGGTTCTGTCAAACAGGCTGATATGGCTTATCTTCACATCCTCAGGCAGGCTGTCGCCGTCCACCGAGAAACCGTGGTTCATGCTGGTGATCTCCACCTTGCCGCTGCGCAGATCCTGCACCGGATGGTTGGCCCCTCTGTGGCCCTGATGCATTTTGTAGGTTTTGCCGCCAAACGCCAGCGCCAGTAACTGGTGACCAAGGCAAATGCCGAATATTGGTAGACCAGTTTCAATCAACATCTGGATAACGGGCAGGGCATATTTCCCGGTCGCCGCAGGGTCACCTGGCCCGTTCGATAAGAAGATACCATCGGGTTTCAGCGCCATGATTTCGTCAAATGTTGCAGAAGCTGGCACTATAGTAATGCGTGCGCCGGAAGCTGCGAGGCACCGTAGGATGTTATCCTTGGCACCGTAATCAACCGCAACCACATGGGCTTTGGCCTCATCAAGTGCGCCGTAGCCGTCTTGAATGGTCCACCGTGTTGCGGCCCATGTTTGGGTCTCGCTGCGCGTAACCGCTTGAGCCAAGTCCATGCCTTCCAGCCCCGGCCAATCGTTTGCGTGCTGGATAAGCGCTTCAATATCGAAATCGCCGTCCTTACTATAGGCGATCACACCGTTCGGAGCGCCGTTCTCGCGGATATAACGGGTTAGCTTTCTGGTATCGATACCGCTAATGCCAATGAGGCCCATTTTTGTGGCCCATGTATGTAGATGGCCTTCTGATCGGTAATTTGAGGGATCGGTAATTTCTTCGCGCACAATTAGACCGCGTGCCGCAGGGGTGCGGGTCTCGTGGTCAGCATCATTGGTGCCAACATTGCCGATGTGCGGGAAGGTGAAACTAATGATCTGCCCGGCGTAGGATGGATCAGTAAGTATTTCTTGATATCCGGTGATGGAGGTATTGAAGCAAACTTCGCCGACCGTTTCTCCTTGACGACCAAACCCGAATCCCCAAAAAACCGTGCCGTCTGCCAATACAAGGGCGGCTGTAATATCATCAGAGGGCCGTATTTCTTTTGCGGTGTCGGTCATGCGCGAACGGTCCTTAATCATGGCCTAAAAAATGGCCTTTACGGGTTTATTTTCGCTGATTCTAAATCAGCGGATAGCAATGCCCTTGCAAAACAAGGGATTAGCCGTTAGAACCCAGCGCCAGCTTGAGGAAATGGGCTGCGGCCAAATTGGCGGGACAATAAGCAAAACACCCTTTTGGGTCAAGCAAAAGAAATTAATAAAAAATACAGCAAAAACAAGGGTTTACGGATTGTATTCATCATTGCCTCTGGGGACGGGCTAGGCTAGTATGGATGTTTCCGACTCAACAATCAGGGTTTCAGGATAATGTTACGAGATGATCTTACTGCCGCAATGAAAGATGCTATGCGCGCTAAAGACAAGCGCAAGCTCTCTACCGTGCGTCTAATATTAGCGGCTATTAAAGAAAGCGACATCGCGGCACGTGGTACGGATAACGCCGACATTGACGATGATGCTAAAGTGATTGATATCCTCTCCAAGATGGTGAAGCAGCGCCGCGATAGTATCAAGGCGTATGAAGAAGCTGGCCGCTGCGAGTTGGCTGAGCAGGAAAAAGACGAAATCACCATCATTCAGGAATTTCTACCGAAACAGATGGATGAGGACGAAATCAAAGCCGCTTGTGACGCGGTCGTGGCTGAACTTGGTGCGACTGGCCTGAAGGATATTGGACGCTGCATGGGTGCCCTCAAGGCTAAATATGCAGGCCAGATGGATTTCGCCAAAGCCAGCGTGACCATCAAAGGTATGCTTAGTTAAGCAAAGGCCTTCAAATCTGCACTGTCTATGTAGAGGCCCCGAGCTAGGCAAAAGCTTCGAGCTATGTAGAGGCCTCGATCTAATGTAAAGCATCGGGCTATGTCAAAGCATAGGTCCATGTAAAAGCTCTGATCCATACAAACGCTTTGGGGCTAGTCGGCGTTGGGGCTTTTTCTATGGCGGCGGCACTTTTAGTCTCGTGAATAGTTTTCTATGGGGGCATAGTCATGACTGAAACAAGCACCATACCATCACCACATCAGAAATATCCTCTTGCTAGCACTGACCGAGTGGTTTTCTTGAAAGAAGTTGTCTCTGGCAACAACATCAAAGTTGGTGACTTTACCTATTATGACGACCCTGAAGCCCCGGAAGCCTTTCAGGAAAAGAATGTTCTGTATCACTTTGATTTTGTGGGCGACCGACTAGACATTGGGAAATTTTGCGCACTAGCGGCAGGCACGTGCTTCATAATGAATGGAGCAAATCATCGCCTTGATGGGCCCTCAACATTTCCGTTCCCTATTTTTGGGGGTGCGTGGGCAGAGCACGCAGATTTAATTGCAGGCTTGCCCTCCAAGGGAGACACTCAGGTAGGCAATGATGTATGGTTTGGATTCGGGGCCACGATCATGCCCGGCATTACAATTGGCCACGGCAGTATAATTGCTAGCAAGTCAGTGGTTACCAAAAATGTGCCGCCATATGCGATTGTGGCGGGTAACCCGGCGCGTATTGTGGATATGCGGTTTGATGATGGCACTATTGAGCGCCTTTTGGCTGTAGCATGGTGGGATTGGCCTGTAGAAAAAGTAACGGCCAATATACGGGATATTATGGCAGGTGACGTGGCAGCTTTAGAGACTGCCATTTAGTCAATTTTGCTGCTTGGACCTATCTTGCGAATACTATAGAACAGACGTTAATCTCTGGTGAGTGATAACAATGATACCGGCGGGATAATATGTCGTTAAGCCCACAATTTTTGGATGAATTAAAGCACCGCTTCACATTGTCGGACGTGATCGGGCGGTCGGTTAAACTTGTGCGCAGGGGTCGCGAAAGCACGGGGCTTTGCCCGTTCCACAGTGAAAAATCACCATCTTTTACCGTTAATGACCAAAAAGGATTTTACCACTGCTTTGGCTGTGGTGCGCATGGCAGCGTGATTGATTTTGTCATGAATACGCAAGGTATGGGCTTTATTGAAACCATTGAGGTGCTTGCGGGCGAGGTGGGCATGGACGTGCCTAAGCCATCACCAGAGCAAATGGAGCGAGCCAAAGAGCGTGCGAGCTTATCAGAGGTTATGGACGCTGTGTCTAAGTGGTATCAGGCTCAACTTTTGGGGCAGGGCGGTCGCTCGGCGCACGAATATATCAAGGGGCGTGGGTTATCCGCTGAGACGATTGAAAAATTTGGGCTGGGATATGCACCTAGCAGCCGAACTGCGCTTAAGGATGCCATGCAAGCCCGTGGTATTCTTGAGGATCAATTGATTGAAACCGGCATGTTGATCAAACCAGACGGCGGCGCAGACAGCTATGACCGTTTTCGCGACCGGCTGATGTTTCCAATCACCGATAGACAGGGCCGCACCATCGCCTTTGGTGGACGCGCTTTGTCTCCAGACGTAAAAGCCAAATACCTTAACAGCCCAGAGACCACGCTGTTTCACAAGGGTGCCACACTGTATAATTGGGCGAATGCGCGCGCGTCTAGCTATGACACCGGACAAGTGATGGTGGTTGAGGGCTATATGGATGTGATCGCTTTGGCGCAGTACGGCATAGAGTATGCTGTGGCCCCGTTGGGGACAGCCCTTACGGAAGAACAAATTGGCCACTTGTGGCAGATGGCAGACGAGCCCGTTCTGTCGTTCGATGGTGATAAAGCAGGGCTGCGGGCTGCGGGACGGGCGCTAGAGCGCACACTACCGATGCTGAGGCCTGGCAAGTCTCTGCGGTTCATTGTGATGCCCGAAGGCGATGACCCAGACACACTTGTACAGCGCGAGGGACGCGGCGCGATTGAAGCCTTGATCGACAGTGCTGAGCCGCTTGTTAGTATGCTTTGGCAAAGCCTGATAGGTGCAGGCAAACATGATACACCAGAACGCCGTGCTGGCCTTGAGAAGCAGATATTTGGCAAGCTTTCGGAAATCAACGATGAGAATGTCAGGAAGCTGTATCAGCAAGAATTTCGCGACCGACTGTTTAGGCTGTTTCGCGGCAACAGGGCGGGCGGCACCACTCGGCGCGGCAATTATGCCAGCCAAGGAGGCTCTGGCTGGGGCAACCGCAAGCGCGGACCTTTGCCGCCAACTGGTTTATTGTCTAAAACCCAACTTGGTCGAAGCCAAGGTATTGGCCCAGTAACAGACAAGCTGCAAAAATTAATCATTGTGACGCTGTTTTATCATCCTGAAATTCTGGTTAAGCATGAAGAAACTGTCGCGGAGTTGATTTTCACTGTTCCGGGGCTTGACGACATACGGGCTGCTCTATTAGGGAGGGCCTCTTCTGGCGAGCCTCTTGAACATGAAGCTGTTGCTGCCCATTTGGAGGCAGTAGGGCATATGAATATCATGCAAAAGCTGCTCGATAAGAAGGCGATAAAGGATGATTGGTTCGCGTGGCCGGAGGCTGCGCTTTCGGATGCGCTAACGGGTTTTGAACATTTAGTGATGCGATTCCAACATATTACGGCTGCAAAGCTTGCGTATCAGCAGGCCGAACAAGACTATGCAGCCGATATGACGGAAGAAAATCATGCTCGCTTCGTGGCTGCCCTTGAGGCCTACCGCGAGCTTGATGAAACTGAAGCGGATAAAGAGGGATACCGGCTCGAATCGGGACGGTTTTCTTTCAGTTAATATGGTATAGAGTGCGAGTCGCGTTCAAAAAGGACGTATCTGGAGAGAAATTACATGGCTACTACTGCGAATCAGAAAACCACAAAGACAGAAACCCGTGACGAAACGGGCAATAGCCCTCTGGTCGATTCTACCGAGGTGGCTGTCAAAAAGATGTTCGCTAAAGCCAAAGAGCGTGGCTACATTTCTTATGATGAATTGAATGCCGTTTTACCGACACAGGAAATGTCCTCCGAGAAAATTGAAGACATCATGACGATGCTCTCTGAAATGGGCGTCAATGTCATCGACGGTGATGAAAGCGAAGAGGGCGAAGCTGCGCCAGCCGCTGGGGAAGATGACGGTAAAACCAAAAGTAAAGACAAAGAAGAATTTAAAACGTCTGAGACCAAAGCTGCGAACGACCGTACAGACGATCCTGTACGCATGTATTTGCGTGAAATGGGATCGGTTGAATTATTATCGCGCGAGGGCGAAATAGCAATTGCCAAGCGTATTGAGGCTGGCCGCAAAACCATGATCAAAGGGCTGTGCATGAGCCCTTTAACCTTCAAGGCAATTGATGCTTGGGCCGCCCGACTTGCGAATGAAGAAATGTTGTTGCGTGACATCATTGATTTGGATGCCACACTTGGCAAACAGCTTTCGCCTAGCCAGATAAATACGGCTATTACAAGCTCTGCCATGGTCATTCCTGCCCCTAGCCCTGCTATTGTCGTCAGTGAAGAAACCCCTGCGGATGCTGCGGCACCTGCCGAAGGCGGTGCGGATGAAAAAGCGGATGGCGCTGTCGAAACCGATCCTGCAGCCATAGGCGATGACGAAAATACTGATACCGCTGAAACAGCAGAAGGTACAGAAGGCACTCCGCGCAAGCGTGAAGAAGAAGAGGAAGAAGAGGAAGCGGCTATGTCGCTTTCGGCGATGGAAGAACATTTGACACCTGCCACGGTGGAAAAATTCCAGAAAATCACCGGCATTTATAAGAAATACGCCAAATTGCAGGACACCCGTATGGCGGCAGCAATTTCTGGTGGCAGCCTGTCTACAGCGCAAGAACGCCGTTTCCGAAAGCTAGGGGATGAGCTGATCGAACTTGTAAATTCTGTGAAGTTTAACAATTTACGCATCGAAGAATTAGTAGATGAACTATACGGGTTGAACAAACGTTTGATGAGCCTGGCCGGACGGATGTTGCGGCTGGCAGAATCGCACAAAGTAACGCGCATTTCCTTTTTGGCAGAATATCAGGGTAATGAACTAGAGCACGGCTGGATAGAGCGTGTTGGCAGCTTGAAAACAAAGGGCTGGGCCTCTTTCATTTCAACTGATGGTGTTGCGGTTAAAAATATCCGCGATCAAGTGGCTGAGGTTATGACCCGCACAGGGCTGCACGCTGATGAATTCCGGGTGATTGTGCGGACTGTGAAAAAGGGTGAAAAAGAAGCCCGTATCGCCAAGAAAGAAATGGTGGAAGCCAATTTGCGCTTGGTGATTTCGATTGCTAAAAAATATACCAACCGTGGTTTGCAGTTCCTAGACCTGATCCAAGAAGGCAATATCGGTTTGATGAAAGCGGTGGATAAATTTGAATATCGCCGGGGCTATAAATTCTCAACTTACGCTACTTGGTGGATCCGGCAGGCGATCACACGCTCTATTGCTGATCAGGCACGCACGATCCGTATTCCTGTGCATATGATTGAAACCATCAATAAATTGGTGCGCACTGGCCGGCAGATGCTTCATGAAATTGGCCGCGAAGCTACGCCGGAAGAATTGGCTGAACGCCTTTCTATGCCTTTGGAAAAGGTCCGTAAGGTGATGAAGATCGCCAAAGAGCCGATCAGCTTAGAGACACCGATCGGGGACGAGGAAGACAGCCATCTTGGTGATTTTATTGAGGATAAAAATGCAATCCTGCCTGTGGATGCGGCGATCCAATCTAACTTGCGCGAAACAACGACACGCGTTTTGGCAAGCCTGACCCCGCGCGAAGAGCGAGTGCTTCGCATGCGTTTTGGAATTGGCATGAACACCGACCATACATTGGAAGAAGTAGGCCAGCAATTCTCAGTAACACGGGAACGTATTCGCCAAATTGAAGCCAAGGCGCTGAGAAAGCTCAAACACCCAAGCCGGTCGCGGCAACTAAGAAGCTTCCTCGACACCTAATCTAAAAGCTTTCCAACCAAGAAAATTGCGGTTGGAAAGATTTTAGAGGGTGCTAAATAATTGAAATAGTTAGATAAAAACTGTTCAGTCATTCTTGTGCAGCGAAAGTAAAACTGTGGGTTTCTGATTGGAAATCGACAGCGAATGCACGCCTATAGTCTTTCCACCTAAGCTTTACTGAAGTGGTGCTTAAACACCGCGTAGGCTTTACCCCGATTTTAGCTAAGAAAGTGCCTTATTTCCCGCGTAGCAGTTCTGCGCGGAAAGTAATGGATCCATTTTGCATGGTCCACTGGGTTGAGTTGAGGGCGCGAATGCCTGCGGTTGGGTCTGAACGCATGTAAACAA
>WFTS01000023.1 GCA_015485385.1 Kordiimonadales bacterium
CCGGTTAGGTGGGTTACTTCCTTGGCCGAACGCTCTTCGATCGGCATCTCCGATAGGCCGTCTTCCATACCCCAGTCGATGCTCGGCGAAGGCGCGCAGACGTAGAAGGGCACGCCGTTATCATGGGCCGCTAGCGCTTTTAAGTAGGTGCCGATTTTGTTGCACACATCGCCTGACCCCGTGGTGCGGTCGGTGCCGACAAAACAGATATCCACCATGCCTTGCTGCATCAAATGCCCACCCGCATTATCGACGATCAGCGTATGCGGAATGCCGTGGTTCGCCAGCTCAAACGCCGTAAGGCTGGCACCCTGATTGCGGGGCCGGGTTTCGTCTACCCACACATGGACGGGAATGCCTGCCTCATGCGCTTTGTAAATCGGTGCGATCGCGGTGCCCCAATCCACTGTCGCCAGCCAACCGGCGTTACAGTGGGTTAAAACATTCACTGGCTCACCGGCGTCCTTTTTTGCAGCAATAGCTTTAATCATCGGCAGGCCGTGATTACCCATGCTTTCACACATTTCCACATCATCGTCACATATTTGTGCAGCAAGGGCGTAAGCGGCAGTTTCACGCTCATTAGGCGCAAGCGGCGTCAGCAGCGCCTTCATCTTATCAACCGCCCACCGGAGGTTCACTGCCGTTGGACGTGCTGCATACAGATGCTCGTAGGCCGCCGTAATGTTCGTGTCTGATGGGTCAGCGCGCATCGCCAGCGCAAAACCATAAGCCGCCGTTGCGCCGATCAAGGGAGCGCCCCTTACCAGCATATCAGTGATTGCTGTTGCGGCATCTTTCATGCTGGTTAAAGCCACAGTCTCAAACTGGTGCGGAAGTTTGGTTTGGTCAATGATCTCAACAGTGTGCCCATCTGCTGCGGTCCAAATCGTACGGAAATGCCGGCCTTTAATTTTCACAGGTAATCCTTTTTAGTTATTCCCATTGCAGGTTTTTCTTTTGCCTTTGCGTGGATTTTGGCAGTTTGACGATAGTAAGCGCTTCTTCTCAAGACATTTTTCTTGATTATTTTCTCTACAGGCTGCTTTTTGGTGTCAATCAAGTGTCAACCGTCCCATCTATGAGTGAGAAATAGCTATGCAAAACCTATGGTCCGATATCGATGCCCAAGATTTTATTCGCCGATACGAGGCCAAGGGTGTTGGTGAGGACCTTGCGCTTCGGGTCTATACCAGCCGTTTAATTGGTGGCAATCCAGAACTTGTGGCGCACGGCGGCGGCAATACATCGGTTAAAACAATTTTGCCTGATTTCCTTGGCGAGGAAACAGAGGTCTTGTGTGTTAAAGGCAGCGGCTGGGATTTAGGAAATATTGAGCCTCAAGGCTTGCCAGCGGTTCGTATGGCGCAATTGAGCGCAGTTCGCAGTCGAGACACTTTATCTGATGAAGACATGGTGGCGTTCCAGCGGTCAAACCTTTTGGATCCAACAGCCCCAAACCCATCTATTGAAACGCTGTTGCATGCTTATTTACCGCATAAATTTGTTGATCACAGTCATGCGACGGCAATCTTGTCGCTTGTTGACCAACCGGACGGTATGGCGCTGGTCCAAAAAGTGTTGGGAAGTAAAATTGCAGTTGTGCCGTATGTGATGGCTGGGTTTCAATTGGCCAAAGTGACAGCGGACGTGTTTGAGGCAAACCCCGAAGTGGAAGGCATTGTTCTTCACAAGCACGGGCTGTTTACGTTCGGCGAAAGCGCTAAACAATCCTATGACCGAATGATCACTTTTGTTTCAAAGGCAGAAGATTTTATCTCAGCGGCTAAGCCATTTTCTCCAGCAAAGGCAAACATGCCTGCCCGTTTGGCAAGTGCGTCTGATATAGCACCCATTTTGCGCGGTGCCGCTGCTCTTGAGGCAAGCGAGCGTGGAGATCATGGTCGCTGGATCATGGATTATAGAACCTCAGACGCAGTGAGAACTTTTGTGGACGGGGCCGCTCTGTGTGATTACGGCGCACGCGGGGTTATCACGCCTGACCATATTATTCGTCTTAAAAACAGACCCTTGATTGTTCCAGCCCCGGACGCTGAGAATTTAGCGGCCTTCAAAGATGCTGTTCAGGCGGCTGTAACAGCCTTTAAGGAAGATTATAGCCGCTATTATGCTGAAAATTCAGGCGGCAAAGGGACAACCCGGCTGGATACGGCTCCTCGTGTGGTGCTGGTGCCGGGCGTTGGTTTGTTTGGAATGGGGAAAAGCCGGAAAGAGGCCTCTGTCGCCGCAGATTTAGCAGAAGCCAGCATTGACTGTGTCTCTAATGCTGAACGTATAGGCACGTTTGAAGCCCTTACCGAGGCTGAATTGTTTGATATGGAATATTGGTCTCTTGAGCAAGCCAAGTTAGGCAAAGGCGGGGAAAAGCCTCTGCAGCGACAAGTGGCTGTCATTACTGGTGGTGGCGGTGCGATCGGTGCTGCAACCGCAAAGCTGATGGCTGAAAACGGCGCGGAAGTTGTGGTGCTTGATCTGGACCAATCCAAGGCTGCGGCCACGGCTGATGAAATAGGCGGGCATGCTATGGCGCTTGCCTGTGATGTCACGGACGCTGCGTCTATTGAGGCGGCGTTTGACAAAGTGTGCGCGCAATTTGGCGGCGTAGATATAGTTGTTTCAAATGCTGGGGCTGCATGGCAGGGCGAAATTGGTACGCTGGATGATGCTATCTTGCGTAAAAGCTTTGAACTGAATTTCTTCGCTCACCAAAATGTGGCTAAATGCGCAGTCAAGGTTATGAAGGCCCAAGGAACAGGCGGGGCTTTGTTGTTCAATGCCTCGAAACAGGCGGTGAACCCGGGTAAGAATTTCGGGGCTTATGGTGTGCCAAAAGCCGCAACGCTGTTTCTAAGCCGCCAATATGCACTGGAATATGGGGCAATTGGTATCCGCGTGGGTGCCGTGAACGCTGACCGTATCAGAAGCGGGCTGTTAACCGATGATATGATCAAAGACAGGTCGACTGCACGCGGCCTAACGGAAGGCGATTATCTTGCGGGTAACTTGCTTGGCCGTGAAGTAACGGCTTACGATGTGGCTCAGGCCTTTTTGCATCAAGCGCTTGCACAGGCAACCACCGCGAACGTGACTACCGTTGACGGTGGTAATATTTCTGCGGCGTTACGCTAGGAACTTTGCGAACATGACAGATAGGCCCTTATGACAGACATTCAGGCGGTTATTTTTGATATTGGTAATGTGATGGTGCACTGGGACCCGCGCCGCTTGTTCCGCAAGTATTTTGATGATCCAGAGGAAATGGAGTATTTCCTCGCAAATGTCACATCCCCAAAGTGGAATCTCGAGCAGGACCGAGGCCGTAGTTTTAAAGACGGAACAGCATTATTATCAAAACAGTTTCCTCAGTATGAAGACAAAATCCGTTTATTTGATAGCCACTGGGCCGAAACATTAGGCCCAGAAATCCCGGGCATGGTAAAGATACTGAACCAATTGATTGAAAATAATATTTCCGTTTTTGCGATAACGAATTTTTCAGCAGAAAAATGGCCAATATTTTGTAAGCGCCATGCATTCACTACGCTTTTTCAAGGGATTATTGTCTCTGGTGAGGTTGGGTTGGTTAAGCCAGACCCGCGTATTTATGAGCTTGCCGTTAAGCGCTTTGGTGTACACACTGATACCACACTATTTGTCGATGATATCGAGGATAATGTGATAACAGCCCAAAAGATGGGTATGATCGGGCACCATTTCACGGATGCCTATACCTTAAAGGCAGACCTGATAGCGCGCGGATTGCTAGCGAGTGTGTAGACGCACTGGTGCGTTAGACTTCGTTTTTACCAATCCAGGCGATATGCAGAACATTGGTGGCTCCGGGTGTGCCAAAGGGCACTCCTGCGGTTACAACAATCCGGTCACCGGCCTTGGCTAACCCTCCGCGCACAGCCATGCGTTTTGATTTGCCGATCATTTCTTCAAACGAATCGACATCTTTGGTTTTAATGGGATGCAAGCCCCACACGATGGCAAGCCGTCTGGCAATGCTGAGTTTGGGTGTTAAGGTTAAAATTGGAGCTTGAGGCCGTTCTCGAGCTGCTCGGATCGCGGTTGATCCTGAGGATGTGAAGGTCACAATAGCACAGGCATCGATGGATGTTGCAACTTGCTTGGCCGCAGCCGTGATTGCATCTTCAGTGCGTGTATTCATATATAGATCATCAGATCCTGCGCGTAGATAGTTGGGTTCTTGCTCCACATGTTTGGCAACACGGTCCATAACCGCAACGGCCTCGCAAGGAAAATCCCCTACAGCGGATTCTGCTGATAACATCACAGCGTCAGCGCCGTCCATGACAGCGGTCGCCACATCAGAGACTTCGGCTCGGGTCGGAACAGGGGCATTGATCATGCTTTCAAGCATTTGGGTCGCCACCACCACAGGCTTTCCGGCGGCACGGGCTTTGCGGATAATTTTTTTCTGAATTCCCGGAACTTTTTCCACGGGCTCTTCAACCCCTAAGTCCCCCCGAGCAACCATCACGCCGTCAGAGAGCTCAATGATTTCATCCAGCGCCTCTACCGCCGCTGGCTTTTCAATTTTCGACATAACGGCCGCTTTTCCGCCAATCAGTTTTTTGGCTTCTGCCACATCAGCCGCACGTTGGACAAAGGACAAAGCGATCCAGTCTGCCCCTAATTTGAGCGCAAGTGTCAGGTCTTTCCGGTCTTTTTTGGTGAGCGCAGCGAGCGGCAGAACGGCATTTGGCACATTCACGCCTTTGCGGTCAGAAAGGACACCGCCAACAATCACGCGGCAGTCTGCTTTGGTTTTGTCAAAAGATTGAACTTCAAGGCGAACTTTTCCGTCATCCAATAAGATGTTTGTGCCGATGCTGATGGCATTGAAAATCTCTTTGTGTGGTAAGCTTACGCGTTCGTTCGTACCGGGTTTATCAGTGAGATCAAGTGTGAAAATAGCACCTTGTTCAATCTCAACCCTGCCGCCCGCAAAGGTTCCAATCCGAAGTTTTGGTCCTTGTAAATCCGCCAGAATAGCAATTGGGCGGCCTACTTCTCGCTCTACCGCGCGGATGGTATGTGCCAGCGCTTCTTTATCCTTATGGTCCCCGTGGCTCATGTTAAGGCGGAACACATCAACACCCGCATGAAAGAGGGCCTTGATCCGCTCATAGCTGCTAGAAGCCGGGCCAAGTGTAGCCACAATACGGGTTTTGCGGTCGCGGCGCGGGGTGTAAAACTCTGGTACAGATGGGGATGTCAAGAATTGCCTCCAATATGGCAAGTGATATATATATGATAGGGACGTACCCTATAGCAGTGGGGGCTTTATTTTTACCGCATGCTGCGATAAAGCTGACCAAACGTCCAGCATTTTCTGCGGGGCGATAGAAGCATTATTTTCATTGGCTTACTTTATGAATGACCTACTAGTCCAGCCTGAAATTTTAAATGGTGACGCTACGGCTCCTTTGATCATTCTGTGCGAGCACGCCAGCAATCATATTCCTGCAAACTATCATAAATTAGGCCTTTCGTCTGATGATCTGACGAAGCATATCGCGTGGGATATAGGTGCGGGCGAGGTTACCAGAAAAATGAGCGAGATGATGGGGGTTCCGGCAGTGTTGGGCAGTGTGTCGCGCTTAATAATTGATCCAAACCGCGAACCAGATCATCCCACTTTGGTGCCAACTATCAGTGACGGTATCGTTATTCCTGCCAATGCAGACCTACCGCAGGCAGCTATAGCTGCGCGGAGATCAAGTATTTACGATCCCTTTCACAGCGCAGCAGAGGCACTGATCAAGCGCCACTTAGCTGAAGGCATTGTACCACTTGTCGTTGGGATGCATAGTTTCACCCCCGAAATGAATGGCGTTCAGCGACCATGGCAAGTTGGATTTCTCTGGAATAAAGACCCAAGACTGGCGCAGGCGATGATAGGGTTGCTTGAACGGGAGACAGATTTAACGATCGGTGATAACCAGCCCTATTCGGGTCGAGACCTATATTATACCATGCAGTGCCACGGTGCAGCACATGGGCTGGCGCAGACGACAGTTGAGATACGCCAAGACCTTTTGTTGGATGCAACAATGATCCTTCAGTGGGCCGCTTTGCTGGCAGATGTGCTTGATGAATGTATGGAACGGCCAGATTTAAGCGAAATTCGGCATTATTAGGAGCCTATAATGGAACAAAAAGAAAAGATTGAAGCGGCCGTTTTCAGGCGGATTTTACAGCATCTTGACCAGCGCAAGGATGTGCAAAACATTGACCTAATGGGACATGCTGGCTTTTGCAGAAACTGTCTTTCGGATTGGTATTTAGATGCCGCCAAAGACGCAGGCCTAGATATAAATAAGGACGCAGCCCGCGAGCGTATTTACGGCATGGCCTACGGTGATTTTAAAGATAAATATCAGTCCCCCGCAACGGAAGATCAATTGCGTTTGATGGATGAAAGTCTGGCCAAAAATAAGGCAGCACGTGAGGCAGATAATTTTATGGAATAGCCGATTGAACCCGGTTCAATGAAGGGCTATGGTGCGCGCCACTAAATTAATGCCCAAGGGAGTAATAAAAATGGTTCAGGCTGGCGGAATAGCAGGCGAACAATTGCGCGGATTTATTGAGCGCATTGAGCGCTTGGAAGAAGAAAAAAAAGGCATCGCTGAGGATATCAAAGAAGTGTATGCGGGTGCAAAAGCGGTTGGTTTTGATGTGAAGGTTATCAGGAAAGTGATTGCCCTTCGGAAAATGGACCAGGCCGACCGTCAGGAATTAGAGGCGTTGTTGGATGTTTATATGCACGCCATCGAAGGTGGGCAAGCGCCCGAGCCTGCTGGCGATTAAGCGCCCTAGCCGTAGGCGGTTTGAAGAATATTCCATATTCTGCCCACGGCGGCGCTATTTGACATTCACTGGCTGCAAGCCCTAAATTGCATTGGAAAGTTTTTATCGCCGAAAAAAGGTGTATTTTTTGAAAACGAGCATGAGATTCAGCTATGGACGCGTGCCGCATATGCTGCTCTTGTTTCTGATGTTTTTAGGGGTTGGCACCGTAAGTGGCTTCGCTTCTGAAAAAGTTGAAAGCTTTGTTTTCTGTTATGAAGATATCGAACTTTACCCTAATTTTGTGGGTAGCGGTTCTAAAGTACCTACCGTAGCCCCTGGTGTTTCGATCGACCTTATGAAATTGATCGGCGACAAAGTGGGCTTGGATGTTAAATTTGTCCGGTTTCCTTGGAAACGGTGCCTCGTTCTGTTGGAAATTGGACGCGTGAACGGCGTTATTGCGTCTTATAGTAAAAATCGTCTCGCCTTTGGAAAATTCCCGATGGCATTTGGCATTCCCGACAAAAGCCGCCGCATATCAACGGCAGGCTATTATCTCTATCAACTAGAGGGGCAGCCGCCCTTATGGGACGGCGAAAGCTTTGCCCAAACCGAAGGATTGATCGGAGCGCCGTTAGGCTATTCCATCGTAGATACACTGCGCGGTCAGGGCGTGAAGGTTATCGAAGCGGGCAATGCCATTGGGCTTTTATATATGCTGAAACGCGGAAGGGTCAGCGCTGTGGCTGCTCCGGGGCAGGCGACGGATGCTGTCATTAAGCGCGCTCCGGAATATTTTTCGGGGATTACACGCTCAAACAAGCCTCTGCAGGTTAAGCCCTATTATATTATGCTTAGCAATCAATTCGTAAAAAAATCCCCTCAAAAAGCTGAGGAAATATGGTCAGCGACTAAATTGCTTCGGGAAAGTGTAAGCGATCAAATCATACAGCAATATTGATATTATGTGTGCGGCTGAAATCTGACCCTCTAGCCTCAAACGCTCGTAAAATTCCCTAAATTTTCGGGTAACAGAGCTGAAAGGGCGCTGATTTCTGCTGGGTTGCCAGTGGTTAGAAGGCACACGCGCCCAAAAGGACTGGCCTCAGGTTTTGCGGGACCCTCAGCATACCGAGGCCGTCTGATTAGATAATCCTTCAGTGAAGCAGCGACAATATCAGGCTGTGACATGATCACCGTATTTGCGGGTAGAGCTGCCTCAAATAAATGCCGTACCAGCGGGAAGTGTGTACAACCTAGCACCACAGCGTCCGGTATGGATGTGCAAGCTTCATTGACATAACCCGTTACAAGGCCCGAAAGGGGCTGTTCACCCGCGCCGCCTTCAATGGCATCCACTAACCCCGGGCAGGGCTTGGTGAGCAAGTGCAGATGGGGTGCCCTTTTCTGGAC
>WFTS01000024.1 GCA_015485385.1 Kordiimonadales bacterium
ATAAAATCCTGTTCTCATTGTATTCAACTGGCAACAGGTTTGTAATCAAACTGTCATTTTCAAAATATACCATGCTCTTGAGGTTATTGGGGCCCTTGGATTGCAGGCTTTTAAGCAAGCAAATAGTTTGTAAGGGTAAAATTGGTATGTTGAGTAAGATTTCAGTTCGGTTGCGGATTGTTTGTGGTTTTTTTGCGATTATTTTGATCTTAGGGAGCGTTTTCATTGTCTCTGCATTCGAGTTGGTCACTGTCGATCGCAGCGTGAATGAGATTATAGAAAAGGTTGAAGTCGTCCGCTGGACTGATGACTATGCCGAGGATATCACGGCGCAGGCTTCGGCTCTGCGGGCTTATGCCTTTTCTGGCTTGGATATTGACAAAAAACATGTTCAAGACGCCCGCCTCGCTGCTCAGCGTAGTCAGGAACGGATAACTGACATTCTCCTTCAGAACGGTCAGGAAGAAATTGTCTCAGACATAACTGCTAAGGCTGCTGAGTTTGAAGATGTTTTTAACAATATTGAGGGACGGCTGGCACACAGCAAAGATGCTTTAGAGGTGGTCGTTGTTGGACTGGGTAATTTGGCAATAACGTCTTCTGCAGTTATGGATTTTCTTAAATCCAGGCATACAGTTCCGGCGACCAATCTGGCTACAAAATTGCCAGATATTGTGGCACGTTTGTCTCAATACGGCGTTGCATTTGTTGCTTCTGGTCGCCAAGAGGATTTTTCAAAAGCCATCGCAGCGGCAGAAGATTTAGAAGCCGTCGCGGATGCGGCTAAGCCCTATATGAAGGGTTTAACGCGCAAAGAGCGAGCCGTGGTGCGTTATATGCGCCGAGACGGTGATGTTATTCGTCAAAGTTTGAGGCAGAATTATGCGACAAGCAATGGACTGCAAGACGCATTGACACGCCTTATGAAAGCAAGTCAGGCCATCAATCGTATTACATCCCAAGTTGAAGATGCCTCACATGCGCAGCAAAAAACGGCGCTGGATGACTTGTTGTCAACCGTGACAGAAGCGATCAATTATAGTTTTTTGGGCTTCTTACTTGGTAGTGCTCTCGCTGTAGGCTTAGCTATTGTCATAGGGGGCTCAATTGCACGGCCCCTTGCTCGTATCACAGCGGCTTTAACGGAGTTAGCGGACGGCAAAAAGAATATTGAAGTGCCCGGACAACACCGTTCGGATGAACTGGGAGCCCTTGCCAAGGCTGCGGGCATATTTAAGCTTCGCGGACAAGAAATGGAGCGCCTTGCAGCGGACCAAGTCAGAGCAGAATCAAAGGCTGCCCAAATTGAGTATAAGCGTAAAGAAGAACGCGCGATTTTGCTGGAAAAACACCGTCTAGAAGCTGAAAAAAGTCAGTTGGAACGGGCGGAGGTTCGTAAAAATAACCGGTTGAAAATAGCCGCATCGTTCGAAAGGCGTGTTTTAAGCGTTGTTGAGACAGTCAACAAAGCCTCCCGCGAGGTTGTTTTAACGTCGAAAGGATTGGTCGCCAATACTGGGCAAACCAAACTTCAGGTTCAAAATAGCGTTGAAGCTATCAGCGACACGTCCACCAATACTAAATCTGTTGGCGCGGCGACAGACGCGTTGGTTGTATCCTTTGGGACTGTAGAGGACGAGCTAAAGCTCTCAGCGACAATCGCAGGAAAGGCGGTTAAAGAGGCCGCTCAAACCACCAAAACTGTCAGCGGCCTTGCAAGTGCGGCGGAACAAATAGGATCGGCTGTTAAGCTTATTCACGATATTGCAGATCAAACTAATTTGTTGGCTCTGAACGCAACAATTGAGGCTGCGCGCGCCGGAGATGCAGGCAATGGGTTTGCTGTCGTTGCACAAGAGGTCAAAAGTTTGGCGGCTCAGTCAAGTAGATCAGCTGACGAAATCACTGAATATGTTCAGGAAATCCAAGCCGTATCTGGAAATGCAAGTGTGGCGATACAAAATATTTCCGCGACCATTGATCAGATGGATAGTGTCACACAATCAGTTGTGGCGGCGGTAAATCAGCAAACAGAATCTACACAAGAAATTGCAGATAATGTGCAAGGTGTCACACAAAGCACGTCCCATATCTTAGAAAGTGTCACAATTGTTGGCGGAGCTGCGGAGGAAATTCAATCAATGGCGGGTGATATGCACAACAGCGCTGCTGCTCTGACCAAAGAAGCGAGATTGCTTGATAGGGAGGTGCGAACATTTCTTGAAGACATCCGCAGCGGGGATGAAACGCTTTAGCAAACTACAGCTCTTAAAATGATCCTACCAATTAGTCGGACAGGGCGAAACATTTATAACCCGTTTCTTCGCCTTTTAAGGACCGTTGACCTTTTGACAATCTGAACTAAGTTTCTTTTGGTATAAGATATGGTCAGATTTACAAAGGGGCTTTGAAATGGACGGTATGCAGCAAATAGAAACACCGGCTGATATTATCGCGGAGAAATTGGCCAAACAGCGCTCTGCTTATCTTGCAGAAGGGTTTGTAACCGCAGCGGTTCGAAAAGACCGGCTGAAACGGGCTCTAGGCTGTTTGATGGATAATAAAGATGAATTTATCCGTCTGATTTCGGAGGATTTTGGCAATCGTTCTGCTGAGACAACATTATTTGCCGATGTAGCGGCAGCCGCTGGCGCCTTGAAAGATGCGATCAAGCATGTTGACCGGTGGATGAAGCCTTCCAAACGTTCACTGCAGTTCCCGCTGGGCCTTCTTGGCGCAAAGGCTGAGGTTGTACCGCAGCCAAAAGGGGTTGTCGGGCTTATTACCCCGTGGAACTTCCCCCTTGGAATGGTTTTTATTCCCCTTGCACAGATGCTGGCAGCGGGGAACCGGGTCATGGTCAAACCATCTGAGTTTACGCCGCGCACATCGGCCTTTTACAAAAAAGTTATCTCAGCGGCTTTTGATGAAACTGAAGTTTGCATTATCAATGGAGCCGTTGAGACAAGCCAAGGCTTTGCCAGCCAGCCGTGGGATCATCTGATGTTCACAGGCGCCCCTGTCGTGGGTAAGTTGATCATGGCGGCTGCTGCGAAAAATCTTGTACCAGTGACATTGGAACTTGGCGGAAAAAGCCCTGTCGTTGTTGGTAAAAGCGCGGATTTAGACATGGTTGCAGAACGCGTTGCAACCATGAAACACATGAATGCAGGGCAAATTTGCCTAGCCCCGGATTATATCAATATTGATAAAAACCGCCGCGATGAATTTGTGGCGACTTACACAGCCGCTGTCGAAAAAATGTATCCGACCATGCTGTCGAACGATCAATATACATCGATCATTACGCCGCGACACCGTGAGCGCATTGAAGGCTATATCGAAGATGCCCGAGCCAAAGGAGCCGATGTGCGCGAGATCAACCCCGCTGGTGAGGATTTTAAAGGCCAAAACCAAGCCAATAAAATCCCGTCAACCTTGATCCTTGATGCGACCGACGACATGGAGGTGATGAAAAATGAAATTTTTGGACCCGTGCTGCCGGTACGCACATATGATGCTATCGGTGAAACCATTGATTATGTGAATGATCACGAACGCCCACTTGCGCTTTATTATTTTGGTTTTGACAAATCCGAAGAAACTGAGGTGCTGACACGTACGACATCAGGCGGAGTGACCGTAAACGATGTGCTGTGGCACGGCGCGCACGAAAATCTACCGTTTGGCGGTGTCGGTAATAGCGGGATCGGTCATTATCATGGCTATGATGGCTTCCTAGAGTTCAGCCATCAAAAATCCGTACTCAGACATCCCAAAATGTCTATTGGTGGTCTACTTGGCGTTGTGCCGCCCTATACGGATAAGCTTCGCAAGAATATGGAACGCCAACTGAAAAACTAGGGGGCCTGTTTGTCTGATTTCACCTTCACGAGTGTTGGCTCTGTCTTGGTTGAAGACGGTGCTGCAGCACGTTTGGGACAAATTCTGAAGGATAAATTTGCACCCGAATGTATTTTGCTTGTGACAGACTCAGGTTTGGTGCAACTCGGGCTTGTGGCGCCTGTATTGGCTTCCTTGGACGAGGCAGGCATACCCGTGACAGTGTTTGACGCTGTTGAGGCTGATCCTTCGGAAGCGACCGTGCAAAAAGCAGCGCTGATGGCCAAGGCGTTTCGGGCATCGTTGGTGGTTGGCTTTGGCGGCGGTAGCTCAATGGATGTGGCTAAGCTGGCTGCAGTGCTTGGGCATACAGTTGATCAGCCAGCGGTGGGCATGTTCAAAAAATATATCGGGATAAAGCCGCAGGGCCTTAGTGATATTTACGGCATGGACCAGATCAAGGGGCCACGTTTGCCCTTGGTGCAAGTGCCGACAACGGCAGGGACGGGATCAGAAGTAACGCCTATTGCAGTGGTGACCACCGGCGCGACCCGCAAAATGGGGGTAGTAGATCCAACGCTCTATGCTGATCTAGCGATATTGGATGCTACCTTGACCTCTGGTTTGCCGCGGAACATTACTGCGGCAACCGGGATTGACGCGATGGTGCATGCGATCGAGGCCTATACAAGTAACGTGAAGAAAAACCCTGTTTCGGATGCTTTGGCACGCCAAGCTATGGTGATGCTGGGCAACAGCATCGTAACCGCCTGTAACGACCCCACAGACCTTGATGCACGTCGCTCGATGTTGGTTGGGGCGATGCTAGCCGGGAAAGCATTTGCAAATGCGCCTGTGGCAGCGGTCCACGGCCTCGCTTATCCGCTGGGCGGGCATTATCATATCCCGCATGGTCTTTCAAACGCGCTTGTGCTGCCCCATGTGCTGACGTTTAATTCTGAGACCGCCCCTGATCTATATGCAGAACTCGCTGTTCTTATGAAGCAAGGCGAAAGCGCGGAAAGCTTTATCTCATGGCTAGACTATATCGCTGACAGTGTTGGCATTGAACGTCGTCTGCGGGATATGAATATCCCACACAGTGATCTCCCTATGCTGGCGGAGGACGCAATGCTGCAATCAAGGCTCTTGGTGAATAACCCGCGCGCAGTGTCACAAGCGGATGCGCTGTCTATCTACGAGGCAGCGTGGTGAATGGCGCGCAAAAAAGGCAATTGAAGGGGGCATACCCTTATATTGCAGATATACCCACGCGGTGGATGGACAATGACACATATGGCCATGTGAATAATGTCAATTATTACAGTTATTTTGATACCGCTGTGAATAGCTTTCTGATCAATGGTGGCGGGCTTGATATTCATAGCGGCCAAGTGATTGGCTTAGTGGTTGAAACCGGGTGCAAATATTTTGCCTCAATATCGTTTCCGGATGTGGTGCAAGCCGCCATCCGGGTTTGCCATATAGGCAATGCAAGTGTGCGCTATGAAATAGGCTTATTCCTAGAAGGTGACGAGCAGCCAGTCGCCGAAGGATATTTTGTTCATGTTTATGTGGACAGAACCACCCGCCGCCCCACTTCATTACCAGAAGAACTGCGATCGCTTTTAGAGACAATCAAACTCGGCGATTAATTAGACCACTGGGAGGTTTTTTTGGACGTTAAAGATAAAATCATCGTCATAACCGGCGGCGCGAGCGGCATAGGCAAGGCCTTGGCTGAACTGTTTGCAAGTGAAGGCGCAAAAGCGATTGCAATTGCCGACATGGATATTGAGGGCGCGCAAGCAGTAGCGACGGCTATTGGTCCTCAAGCAAAAGCCTATAAGTTGGATGTTACGGACGAGCAAGCCGTGTTCGATATGGTTGCAGACATCGAAAAAAATTACGGTGACGTTGATCTTTATTGTTCAAACGCCGGGATTATTTTCTCTGATGCACCGGACTGGAAAACCACCAGTCAAACCAATGATCAGTGGCAGAAAATTTGGGAAGTGAACGTATTGGCGCATGTTCTTGCTTGCCGTGCGGTGCTAGAAAAGATGATTGCACGCGGGGAGGGCGGCTTTATGGTCACAGCGTCTGCCGCAGGGCTTCTGAGCCAGATTGGCGACACATCTTATTCCACCACCAAGCATGCAGCGGTTGGGTTTGCCGAAAGTTTGGCAATAACTAACGGCGATGATGGTATCTATGTGGGCTGCATTTGCCCGCAAGCCGTGAAATCTAAGATGACAGCCGGTGTGGAAGATAGCTCAGCCGGTGTGGACGGTGTGATGGAAGCCGATGAATTTGCGCGTCGGGTGCTTACTCAAATGCGCGAAGGCCGATTTATGATCCGTCCTCACGATACGGTGGAGGGATATTTCCTGAGCAAAGCCCAGAATTATGATCGCTGGATTGGGGGCATGCGCAAGTTTCGTCGGCACCAGATGGAAACCACCGGCAAGCCAATTTAAAAATTAGCGGCCAGTTTAAGACTAAAAGTAAGGGAAGCCCTGATGGATTATACAAAATTATTGGATTTCACTGGCAAGACTGTTTTTGTTAGCGGTTCGTCGCGCGGCATTGGCGAGGCCTTGGTACGCGCCTTTGCAGCCAACGGTGCTGATGTGATTGTCTCTAGCCGCGACCAAGCTGCCTGTGAAGACGTTGCGGCCAGTATCCGCGCTGATGGCTTTAAGGCAACGGCCAAAGCCTGCCATGCTGGAAAAATGGAAGATATTGCCGCTGTTTTTAACTGGATCAAAAGTGAATACGGCAAGCTAGATGTGTTGGTAAACTGCGGGGGAACCAATCCTTATTATGGGAAAATAGCAGAAACACCCGAAGCGGCTTTTGATAAAACGATTGATGTTAATCTTAAGGGGCCGTTTTACCTATCATCCAAAGCGGTGGAAATGATGAAAGCGGCGGGCGGCGGTGCGATTGTGAATGTGGCATCCATCAACGGTAAAATTCCTGGTGATTTGCAGGGAATTTATTCAATGACTAAATCGGCAATGATCAATATGACACAAGCTTTCGCTCGGGAATATGGGCATGACGGCATCCGGGTAAATGCAATCTGCCCAGGCTTGGTGGATACAAAAATGACGGCTGTCTTTACGTCCAACGATGACATGCTGTCCAAATTTACCAAACGTTTTCCTATCCCGCGCGCAGGAAAACCTGAAGATATGGTTGGCGGCGTTCTGTATTTGGCATCGGATTCTGCGGCCTTCACCACTGGCACAACGCTTGTTATGGACGGCGGCGTTTTAGCTTAATAATACGGAGGGCTCTATGTCAGATGAACTCAATAAAACGGTTAGTGTGCGTGAAGGCGAAGAACTTGATGTTCGTGTAATAGATGCTGTCATGCGAGAGCATATAGACGGCCTCAAAGGGACGCCGATCATTCGTCAATTTGCCAGCGGCCATTCGAACCTGACGTATTCAATTCAGTATGAGGACCGCAATCTAGTATTGCGCCGCCCGCCCTTTGGAACGCGTCCCAAATCTGGTCACAGTATGATCCGGGAATTTAGGGTCATGAATGCTTTAAAACCGGCGTTTCCAGCCGTTCCAGAGACATATTTTCATGTCACAGAGAGTCACAGTCCACTGTGCGCTGAATTTTATGTTATGGAACAAGTGGTTGGCCGGAAATTAGAGCGTCACATCCCCAAGTCATGGGGGTTTGGTGAAAAAGAGGGCCGAAAATTGTGCCTCTCTTTCTTTAACAAGTTGATTGAACTGCATAAAGTTGATTATCAAGCCGTTGGCCTTGGCGACTTTGGCAAGCCTGAAGGCTATGTCGAACGCCAAGTTTTGGGCTGGAATCGTCGCTATGAAAAGGCCCTAACTGACGATGTGCAGGCCTTTACCGATGTCCGAAAATGGCTGGTTGATAATATGCCAAAAGGTGAGGTGGCACACAGTATACTGCATGGGGATTATCGGCTGGATAATGTTATTTTATGTGAAGAAAATCCCTTTGAAATCAAGGCGATACTTGATTGGGAAATCAGCGCGCTTGGTGATCCGTTGATGGATTTTGGCAATACACTTGCATATTGGACAGAGGCCAGCGACCCAGACGAGATGAAAGCCATGTGCATGCAACCTTGTATGGCCCCGGGCATGTTGTCCCGCGCGGAAATCTGCGAATTATATGCCCGTGAGACAGGCTATGATCTGTCGAATATCAACTATTATTTGGTTTACGGCATTTTCCGGCTCGCGGTGATTTTACAACAGATCTATTACCGCTATTATCACGGGCAAACTAAAAACCCTGTTTTCAAAGCCTTTGGTGGCCGCACCGACATGCTCGGAAATTACGCTAGGGCCTTGATTGATAAGGGTTAAATTTGGTTCAAGTACACTTGCTTCAGACGCTCCGTCTCATATGGACGAAAAGCAATAGACACCAAGAATATAACCGCTTTAAGCTTATTTTCGAAGCTTATCTTTTTCGTCTGCGGTCAGGCGAAGCAAGCTTTCTTGGGCGGTAGAGGCGATTAGGCGACCGTCTGTTGCATAGAGCGCCCCGCGCGCCAAACCTCGGCCTTTGCCTGACCAATAGCCTTCGGTTTTGTAAAACACCCAATCATCAACACGGAAATTATCCCTGTGGAACCACATGGCATGGTCAAGACTTGCCACTGTTTTCAGTCGTGGGTCGCGCGGGATCATTGCGTGTGGCCGTAAATTGCTGGAAAGAAAGGCAAAATCAGAAATATAGGCAAGCAGGCGGGCATGTAGTGGCTGGTTGCTGCCGATGGTTTCTTTCAGCTTGAACCAATAGCCTGTCACTGGGTCTTTAGGCTGCGGGTCCTCTAAATCCATACGGTCAATGGATCGCATTTCAAAAGGCATATAGGGCCGATTTTTTGGCTGTTTTCCGAACGCTTTTAAAATGCGTGAATAATATTCTTCATCGTCTGTTAGGTCTTCGGGGCGCGGTACATCTGGCATATCTATTTGGTGCGAAACACCTTCTTCGCCCACATGGAACGATGCAGCAAGTGTGAAAATCGCTTCGCCGTTTTGAATGGCCACAACGCGCCGTGTCGCAAAGCTGCGACCGTCCCGGATCGGGTCAACATCATAGATGATTGGCTGACCGTGAATGCCGGGGCGCAGAAAATAGCTATGCAGCGAATGCAGGCGAAACCGATCGTCTACCGTAAGGTTGGTGGCTTCCATAGCCTGCGCAATGACATGGCCGCCAAACACATGCTTGTTGGGCCAATCATTAGGGTTGCCGCGAAACAAAAGTGTATCCAGCCGTTCTACGGCAAGTGCATCAATGATCGGTTGTACAGACGACATACATGCCCCTTTAGACAGTGATGTGAATTTATTTTAGTCGCGGAAACTTGGGTCTAGGCGGTCCATTTTACGCATGAGCGCTGGCCAGACAAAGTTATCGGCCCCGTTTGCGCCAGCAACGACCAAAAGGTCACGAAGGGCGTTTGAAACACTTTCTTCGCTCATGGGGTATAGCTCTTGGCCTGTACTTTGCGATATTATTTGAACTTTACAGGCTTTTTCGACAAAGAACATCAATTCAAATGCCTGAGCAACGGTTGGTCCGGCGGTTAGGGTGCCGTGGTTCCTAAGGATCAGGGCTGATTTGTCCCCCATGTCGGCGATAAGGCGTTCTTTTTCGCCTTCGTTCACGGCAAAGCCTTCATAGTCATGATAGGCGATATTTGCGGCCGCTGGGATGCTGCTTTGGCATAGCATTTGAAGCCCATCTTTTTGGTTCGAAACCGCGACACCGTAATCTGTGTGCAGATGGATAACGCAGTTAGCATCTTCGCGGGCTGCGTGGATGGCACTGTGGATAACAAAACCTGCGGCGTTCGGATGATAAGGAGTATCCATCAGAACATTTCCATTAAGATCTACTTTGATCAGGCTTGAGGCGGTAATTTCTTCAAACATTAAGCCTAAAGGGTTGATCAGGAAATGATGGTCCGAGCCAGGAATACGGCAGGATAAGTGGGTGTATATAAGGTCATCCCAGCCAAAATGAGCACAAAGTCTGTAAGCTGCCGCTAAATTCACGCGCGCTTCCCATTCTTGTGCTGATACTTGGTCCTGAATGGATGGTATATCTAAGGCGCCTGATTTTGCCATCGAGTTTCTCCTGACAGTAGCTTTTTGTTTGGAGCCGCTTATTTAGCGCTCCTTTAAGGTGAAGAATAGACCGAATTCTGACCGTGGCTAGTTGAAATTCATTTTTTGCACGCTTTACTGATATTCTATTTCATCCGGATGGGTCGCGGCAAAGCTGCGTATTGGTTCGCGGCTTACACCGGCCACAGATTGAACAGCCAGAGGGATATGCTTTCCTGCCGCTGTGAGCCATTTTCTGGATCGAAAGCGTACAATAAGCAAGGTGGCTTTGATGCTGTAATCGGCAATTATAACAGCATACATCATCTCAACAGGTCCCCCAAACGCGCGAACGGCAAAGCCAATGGAAAGCCGTCCAACAATCATGCCTGCAAATGTCACAACTAGAGGAAAACGTGTATCGCCTCCGCCCCGTAGCGCCCCGCCAATTGCAAACTCAATAGCCATTAGAGGCATAATCAAGGCTAAGATTAAGATGAAGGACTGTGTATGCGCTCTGACTTCAGGGTCAATGGATAGCATCGCAGCAAGAGGCTCTCTGGCCGCGAAGGTCAGGACAGCCATAAGTGTCATGCCGACAATTGCCAACCGCATAGCCATCCAGCCTTGTTGCATCGCCGCTTCTGTGTCGCCGGTACCAAGGCTTTGCCCAGACAGGGTTGCGCTCGCCGCACCAAATCCTAGCCCGACAACAATGCACACACTCAAGACTGTAATGCCAATGCCGTAGGCAGCGAAGGCCGCCGTGCCGTATCCGCTGATCAGCACCATGAAAGCAAGAAAGCTGGACTGAATAAGAACCTGCTCCAAAGCTGCAGGCGCTCCGATATGGATCAATTGTGTCAGCCGGACTTTATCTGCAACTGCCGTATGCACTGGTTTTAAGGCGTAGCGTCCAAGGGTCCATTTGATCAGAAACCAGAGCACAACAGTAAATTGTCCGATGGCTGTGCCTATAGGGATGCCGCCTATGCCCATTAGGGGCAAGCCAAATAAACCATGCACTAATATGTACGAGCCTGCGATGCCAAGCCCTGTGGCATAGGCACTGAACACCAAAGGACGCACAACATCGCCAATGGCTCTAAAGCTGGTTGCGATCGTGAGTGTCAGCGCAAAGATAAAGTTTAAAAGGGCAGCCGGGCGCACATACTCTAACGCCAATTGGCTTGATAAATCATCCAGATTAAAAATACCGACAAAGTGCGGAGCAAATATATATGTGACAGACCCTAATGATAGGGCCATTAACACTGAAAGCGTAAGAGAAGTTGTGGTCGCGGCTGAGGCCTCAGTTTTGTCGTCAGCGCCCCATGCGCGGGCTACAACCGCTGTTGTTGCGACAGAAAGTGCCATAGCCGCCGCCATCAAAAGGAAATGAATGCGCCCGCCTGTGACAACCGCCGCACTGGCCGCAGATCCAAACGGAGCCACGATCCATAAATGTGCAAAACTGATGAATACCATCAGGATATTACTGATGATATTTGGGCCTGCCAGCCGCCAGACATTTTGGTAGGTTAAATTTTTCATAAGGTCTTTGGCACCGTGTAACAGGCTATTTTTAACCGCAAAATAAGTAAATAAATGCATTAATCAATCTTGACTTAGGGCAATCTCGCCCGATGTCACTTCTAAAGAGAATATCCTACTGACACGTGAGAGAATTGGCATTCCGTAAAACGGTCCGTGTCATTGGGCCATCTGGAGGGAAATATATGAGTGACTTGGAAGCGTTCCGCAGTGAAACACGAGACTGGCTTGAAACAAATTGTCCGCCACTGATGCGAACACCAAGCACTGGTGAAGCCGATATTTGCTGGGGTGGTAAAACCTTTGTCTTTCAATCGGATGATCAAAAATTATGGCTAGAGCGTATGGGCGCTCGCGGTTGGACAGTGCCAACATGGCCAAAAGAATACGGCGGTGGAGGCCTTTCAAAAGAAGAAGCTAAGATTTTGGCGTCAGAAATGCGTCGGATCAAGGCCCGTAGTCCATTGGTGTCTTTTGGCATCTGGATGCTTGGGCCGGCCCTTTTGAAATTTGGAACCCATGAGCAAAAGCTTGAGCATCTCCCCAAAATCGCTCGCGGTGAAATTCGTTGGTGTCAGGGGTATTCGGAACCAAACGCAGGCTCTGATCTAGCTGCCTTGGCGACCAAAGCCGAAGATAAAGGCGACCATTATATTATCAATGGTCAAAAAGTTTGGACCAGTTACGCTGACAAAGCGGATTGGATATTCTGCCTTGTGCGCACGGATTTTGAGGCGAGCAAACATACGGGCATCAGCTTTATATTATTTGATATGGACCAAAAAGGCGTCACGACTAAGCCGATACTTCTGATCTCTGGAAACTCTCCGTTTTGTGAAACCTTCTTTGATGATGCGATTGCCTTGAAATCCAATCTTGTGGGCGAAGAAAACAAAGGTTGGACGATCGCTAAATACCTGCTGACGCATGAACGCACCGGCATTAGCGACATGGGATTACCAACCCCTCTTAATGCGCTCGCTGTTGATAAACTTGGCACCAAAAATGGTGAAATAGCCGATAAAATGCTGCGTCACCAGATCGCCGAGCATGAAATTGATGCAGCGGCCTTTATGTTTACGCTAGAGCGCGCGAAAGACGAGGCCAAAGCAGGCGGTGATATGGGGGCCTTCTCTAGTATGTTGAAGGGGTATGGGACTGAGTTGAATAAAGATCGTCATGAATTGATCCTGAAAGTAAATGGATCAGATGCGTTTGAGTGGGAGGGGCAATTTTCTAACAATGGAGAAATTGCACGCAATTGGTTGCGAACCAAGGCCAATTCGATTGAAGGCGGCACCACTGAGGTGCAGCTGAACATCATCGCAAAACGCATTCTCAATTTGCCAGCGTAAGGAGTGATTTCATGGCTTTGATTTTAAATGAAGAACAACAGCTTTTGAAAGAATCCGCTGATGGATTTTTTGCTGAGAAGGCTCCTGTAAGCCAACTCCGCACGCTGCGAGACGACAAGGTTGAAGACTGTTTCAGTCGTGACCTTTGGAAAGAAATGGCAGAAATGGGCTTTGCGGGCATTCTGGTGGGTGAAGATCACGGTGGGGCTGATTTTGGCCTTGTTGGGGCAGGCCTTGTTGCCGAGGCAATGGGGCGCAATCTCTCAGCGTCACCATTTCACGCGAGTTCTGTCATGGCTGCTGCACTTATTGAAGCTGCCGGAAATGATCAGCAGAAAAGCAGCCTATTACCAGCGATTGCCGCAGGGGAACTGATTGCAACACTCGCCATTGACGAAACAGGCACACATGATCCTGAAGGGTCTGCAATGAAAGCCGTGGCCTCGGACACTGGTTATAAGCTGTCAGGCATGAAAACTTTCGTGCAAGAGGGCGGGGCAGCGGGGCACTATATTGTCCTTGCACGAACATCGGGTGAAAGAGGTGACCGTGACGGCCTTAGCCTCTTTTGGGTGGATCGCAGGGCAAAGGGGTTGATCGTTGATCGCTCGGTTATGACCGATAGCCGCAACTGGGCCAAGTTAACCTTTGAAGGGGTTCATGTGGATGCTGGTGCGCTCCTTGGTGATGAAGGTAAGGCGATGGATGCGCTTGACCCCGCACTTGATAAAGCGCGTGTTGTTTTGGCGGCAGAGCTTTTAGGGATCGCACAAGAGTGTTTGGACCGGACGGTCAAATATCTACAGGAGCGCAAACAATTTGGTGTATTGATTGGCTCTTTTCAAGGTTTGCAACACCGGGCGGCACAGTTGTTTAGCGAAATAGAAGTTACGCGCTCTGCTATTTTAAAAGCCCTGCAAATGGGGGATGCTGGGGGTGATTTTCGCTGGTTTGCAAGTCTGGCCAAGGCGAAGGCTTGTAAAACCGCAGAATTAGCCACCAATGAAGCTATCCAAATGCACGGCGGTATCGGCATGACCGATGAGTTTGATATAGGTTTTTTCATTAAACGCGCCCGTACAATTCAGACGCTTTATGGAGATTATAATTATCATGCAGATCGCTTTGCGCACTGTTCGGGTTATTAATTGAAGGAAGATCGCTATGTTTGAGGACTTGGCTCTGCCGGAGATTGATCCGGCGACACCTATTGATAAAGTTCTAGCGCTTTTAACGGCTAAAGACATGCCGTTTGCGACGCATACGGAAAATATTCGCGGTGTTGATTATACTGTTTTTATCAATCAACCACGAAACTTACGCGATGTATGGGGCTTGTGCTTAGGTCACGGTGACAAAGAGTTTCTTGTGTATGGTGAGGAACGCTTCAGTTTTACCGACATCATTGGCCAAGCCTCGCAATTTGCACAGGCGTTGGTAGACGATTACGGCCTTGAAAAGGGGGATAGGGTCGCCCTTGCCATGCGCAATTACCCGGAATGGCCTATTGCTTATATGGGTATAGTTGCTGCTGGTGGTGTCGCCGTTTTGATGAACAGTTGGTGGGGCGCTGAAGAGCTTGACTGGGCAATGAAAGATTGCGGCGCAACGGTTGCCATTGCAGATGGTCCCCGTGCGGCTCATATTCGATCGTGTAGTCACGATGTACACTTAATTGTGGCGCGTGATGCGTTGCCAGATGGTGGGAAGGCCGTCTCCTTTAAGGATGCTATTTCTGGGAAAAAGCCGCTCAAGTGGCCAGAAGTTGATCTTGGCCCTGATGATATTGCCATGATGCCCTATACATCTGGTTCAACGGGGTTCCCCAAGGGGGCATATTCCGATCACCGAGCCGTGATCGGCGTTTTGTTCAACTGGATATGTGTGGCGCTTGCCATGAAACTTTTGGGGCGCGTCAATCCTGACCCTGATTTCCAACCGAAGATGCTGGTTGCAGTCCCGTTTTTTCATGTCACCGGGCTTTTGCCAGTGATGTTAGTCTCTGCGGTGGTTGGGCGCAAACTGGTGGTCATGCATAAGTGGGATGTTGAGGAAGCTTTTCGCCTGATTGAACGCGAAGGTGTTACTGCTTTCACAGGCGTGCCAACTATGTCCTACGAGATGGCGAAATCTGACCTTAGGTCTAAGTATGATCTTTCCAGTCTAACAGACATTGGTGGTGGCGGCGCATCAAGACCCCCTGAACATGTGCGAATGATTAAAGACGCCTTTAAAAATTCAAATCCCGGTATTGGCTATGGTTTAACGGAAACCAATGCTCTGGGCGCACTGTTATCAGGTGACGAATATATTGAACGGCCCACAAGTACCGGCAAGCCTACGCCGCCCCTTGTTGAAATTAAAATCCTAGCGCCTGACGGTAGTGAAATGCCGCATGATGAACGTGGCGAAATTTGCATAAAATCTGTCGTTAATGTTGTGGGTTACTGGCATAATCCAGAAGCAACAGCACAAGCCTTTAAAAACGGCTGGTTCCACACGGGCGATGTCGGCTATTTAGATAGTGACGGCTATCTCTATATCGTCGACCGCATGAAAGACATCATCATCAGGGGCGGTGAAAATATCAGCTCCTTAGAGGTGGAAGGCGTTCTGCACGGACATGAAAGCGTTGAGGACGTTATGGTGTTTTCGCTGCCGTGTACACGCCTTGGCGAGATCGTTGGTGCTGTGGTTGTGCCGAAGAATGATAGCTTTGATAAAGACGCCCTGTTGCAAGATGCAAGTAAACATCTGGCGCAGTTTAAACTGCCAGAGCGCGTGTGGGTGCGCTCAGAACCATTGCCACTGATTGCCTCGGGAAAATTAGACCGCCAAGCAGTACGCAAATATTACACAAATTTATGGGAAGCCGAACAAAAGGAACAGAACTAATGGATTTAGGACTAGGAAAACGCGCAACAGAATTGCGTGACAAGGTACGGGCTTTCATAGATACGCATGTTATGCCGGTCGAAGATGAATATCACGCTGAAGTTGGTAAAAACGGTAACCGATTTGAATTTACGGACCGTATGACAGAAATTCTGGAAACACTGAAAGCGCAGGCCAAAACTGACGGGCTGTGGAACTTTTGGCTTACGGATTCTGATGAAGGATATGGGCTTAGCACGGTTGAATATGCCTATTTAGCGGAGGAGATGGGGCGCTCTCAGCTTGCGGCTGAGGCCTTCAATTGCAGCGCGCCTGATACCGGCAACATGGAAGTGATTGAACGTTACGGTTCGCCTGAGCACAAAGAAAAATGGCTGAAGCCTTTGCTGGAAGGCAAAATACGGTCAGCCTACTTGATGACTGAACCTGATGTAGCCTCTTCTGATGCAACAAATTTAGAAATGAGCGCAGTATTGGACGGCGATGATTATGTGCTGAACGGCGAAAAATACTGGGCTTCTGGAGCCGGGGATCCGCGCTGTAAGATTTACATTGTGATGGTGAAAACCGGCGGTGAAGAAACACCGCGCAAGAATCGTCACAGCATGGTTTTAGTTGAGGCTGGTACGCCGGGCGTCGAAATTCTGCGTCCAATGATGGTTTTTGGCCATGATGATGCGCCGCACGGTCATATGCATATCCGGTTCACCAATGTGCGTATTCCCAAGACGAATATAATCATTGGCGAAGGCCGGGGGTTTGAAGTCTCGCAAGGGCGTTTAGGGCCTGGTCGTATTCACCACTGTATGCGCTCTATTGGGTCTGCCGAACGTGCGCTTGAACTGCTTTGCAAGCGTGCGACCACCCGCGAAGCCTTTGGTCGTCCGTTGGCTAAGCTTGGTGCCAATTATGATATCATCGCAGAAGCACGTATCGGCATTGAAATGACACGACTATTGTGTCTCAAAGCCGCCTATATGATGGACACAATCGGCACACAGGCAGCGCAACCTTATATATCTCAGATTAAAGTGCAGGCTCCGCGTATGGCTTTGGAAGTTATTGACGAAGCCATGCAGATGCACGGTGGGCGCGGCATTAGCCAAGATTTCCCTCTTGCCTCTATGTGGCACGGGCAGCGTACGCTGAGGTTCGCAGATGGGCCAGATGCTGTGCACCGCATGGTAATTGCGCGTACGGAGCTCAAAAAATATCGCTCGAATAGCGTCTAAGGGGGCCAGAGTGGACGTCGATACTCTTTTTAATATCAGTGACAAGGTAGCGCTTGTCACTGGTGGTAGTTCTGGCATCGGAACGATGGCAACCGAAGCGTTGGTGCGTGCGGGCTGTAAAGTCTATATTGCATCAAGACGTTTGGAAAGCTGCGAGGCTGTAGCAGAAGAAATGAACGCGGTTGGCCCGGGTGAGGTTATTGCTTTACAGGCGGACCTTATGACCGAAGACGGTACGCGCCAACTGGCCGAAGCGCTAGCCACACGTGAAGACAAGCTTGATATCCTTGTCAATAATTCCGGCATGACGTGGGGGGCTCCGTTTGAGGATTTCCCGCGGGACAAATGGGATGATGTTTTTAAGCTGAATGTTACGGCTGTTGCCGACCTAACCAAATTGCTTCTGCCCTTACTGCGAAAAAGCGGCACAGCCGAAGACCCTGCGCGGGTCGTGAACTTAGGATCCGTGGTTGGGACGAGGCCACAATCTAACAGTGCTTATAGCTACGGGGCATCAAAGGCTGCTGTTCATCATTTAACACGCACGCTTGCTAATGAACTGGGTGGATCCCATATCACGGTTAATGCTATTGCTCCGGGGCCGTTCCCTAGCCGTATGATGGCGCATGTAACGGGTAATGAATGCCGACGCAAAGCTATGGAAGCGGGGGTTCCGCTTCACAGGGTTGGGACACCTGAGGATATTGCAGGGGTTCTCTTGATGCTGACATCGCGGGCAGGTAGTTATATCACGGGCGGCATCATTCCACTGGATGGTGGGTTGTCATCCTTGCCTTGAGTTTATGATCGAATCGAACGAATCGAATTGATTCGTTTTGATTTTACGATTCGGAACAGTCACTTATGATTGTTTTATTATGTATCACTAGAATCCTAGGATTGGGAGCATATTATGAGCAAAACCGTTTCAAAAGAGCAACTTAAAGACTATTTGGGTAAAGAAACTGGTGTTTCTGACTGGTTCGAAATTGATCAGGACCGCATCAATCAGTTTGCGGATGTGACAATGGACCATCAGTTTATCCATATTGACCCTGTAGCGGCTGCTAAAACCCCGTTTGGTACGACCATCGCCCATGGGTTTTTGACGTTATCAATGCTTTCTCACCTCGCGAGTGGCTCGATGCTTCAGGTTGAGGGCGCTGTCATGGGCATCAATTACGGCTGTGATAAAGTGCGCTTTCTTAGCCCTGTAAAGGTAAACAGCTCGATCCGTGCGCGTGTGAAGTTGATGGATGTTACTGAAAAAGCTGGTGGTCGATTATTGTTGAAAAGCGAAATCACGATTGAAATTAAAGATGAAAAGCATCCGGCGATGATTGCTGAATGGTTGACAATGGTTGTGCTTGGTTAAGCAAGTAAGGCATTGCCAGCAACATGTTGCGGAAAGACTGGAGAGTAAAATGAGTATTCGATTTGATGATCAGGTTGCAATTGTAACGGGCGCGGGCGGCGGCTTGGGTCGTAGTCATGCGCTTGCGTTGGCGGCGCGCGGCGCCAAAGTGGTTGTTAATGATCTTGGCGGTGACGTAACCGGACGTGGAGGCTCGTCAGAGGCGGCTGAGGCAGTGGTAGCTGAGATTATAGCCGCAGGCGGTGAAGCCATTGCGCACGGTGCGAATGTATGTGATGCCGAACAAGTAGCCGATATGGTGAAAACCACCATGGATAAATGGGGGCGGGTTGATATTTTAATCAACAATGCGGGTGTTTTGCGCGATAAAACCTTTGTTAAAATGGAAATTGAAGATTTTGAATTTGTCGTCAAGGTCCATCTGACAGGGTCTGTTACTTGTACCAAAGCTGTTTGGGAAATCATGCGTGAACAAGGCTATGGCCGCATCGTGATGACAACATCCTCGTCTGGACTATACGGAAACTTTGGCCAATCGAACTACGGTGCCGCGAAGATGGGACTTGTTGGCCTCATGAATACGCTTTGTTTAGAGGGCGCTAAATACGGTATCCGTGTAAACTCTCTGGCTCCAATGGCTGCAACACGCATGACTGAGGGCTTATTGCCCGAAGAAGCATTGAAGCTTTCAACCCCAGAATCTGTAACGGCAGGTTTGCTCACTCTATGTGACAAAGATGCGCCAAATCGGACCATATTGTGTGCAGGGTCGGGCGGATTTGCAAAGGCCGTGATTTATGAAACAGACGGTATTTATTTAAAGCCTGACGAACAAACGCCTGAAAATGTGCGTGCCGGGATGGAGACCATCAACGATCCAACTGGCCAGCAAGAATTTGTGCAAGGTGGTCAGCAATCGATGAAATTTATCGGGAAAGCAGCCGCTGCCCTTGGTGTGAAAATATAATAGCCATTTGAAATAAGGAAAAATCAATGCGTGAAGCAGTTATCGTTTCTACAGCCCGAACCCCTATCGGCCGGGCATATCGCGGTTCGTTTAATGCCACTCTTGCACCAACACTAGGCGGCCATGCCATTGAGCATGCAGTCAAGCGCGCGGGACTTGAGGGCGGAGAAGTTGAGGACGTGATCATGGGCTGCGCCTTAACGCAGGGATCTTCCGGGTCAAATATTGGACGGTTAGCAGCCCTGCGCGCTGGCCTGCCGACAAGCGTGTCTGGCATGACCATTGATCGTCAGTGCTCATCCGGCATGATGGCGATCGCAACGGCCGCCAAACAAATTATTTCCGACGGTATGGATATCGCTGTAGGCGGCGGTTTGGACAGTGTTTCGATCGTTCAGAACGAACATATGAACCGCTATAATGCTGTAGATCCAAGCCTGACAGCCATGCACCCAAATATCCACATGCCTATGCTGCAAACTGCTGAAGTGGTTGCGGATCGATATGATATCAGCCGCGATGCTATGGACGAATATGCGCTTCAGTCACAGCAGCGCACACACGCCGCGCAGCAGGCCGGTAAGTTTGACGATGAAATCGTCCCTTTGGCCAGCAAAATGGGTGTGATGAACAAAGAAACCAAAGAAATAAGCTTCCATGATGTTTGTCTCGAAAAAGATGAAGGCAATCGTCCCGAAACGACACTGGCTGGTCTAAGTGGCTTGAAACCCGTGATCGAGGGTGGCACGATTTCAGCAGGCAATGCCAGCCAGCTTTCTGACGGAGCATCTGCTGCTGTTTTGATGGACAGCAAAACCGCTGAAAAGCGTGGGCTTAATCCGCTTGGCATATACCGTGGTATCGCCGTTGCAGGCCTTGAGCCGGATGAAATGGGTATTGGCCCTGTCTATGCTATTCCAAAATTATTGGAGAAGAATGGCCTAACGATGGACGATATCGGCCTTTGGGAATTAAACGAAGCCTTTGCAGTTCAGGTTCTATATTGCCGCGATAAACTTGGTATTCCAGACGAATTGCTGAACGTAAACGGAGGAGCAATTTCAATTGGTCATCCGTACGGGATGTCAGGCGCACGCATGGTTGGTCATGCGCTGATCGAGGGTAAACGGCGTGGCGCAAAATATGTCGTTAGTACCATGTGTGTCGGCGGCGGAATGGGGGCTGCAGGCCTGTTTGAAGTTGCTTAAAGTTTGAACAGTGTGGGCTTGGCGGCTTGCGCATTTACTAGATTTTCGGGAGACGCGCCATGAAGGCTGTCCTATGTAAAGAACTTGGCTTAGCGAACACGCTTGTTGTTGGGCAAACAGATGCGCCTACTGTGGGCAAAGGCATGGTGCTTGTAGATGTCAAAGCCGCTGGGCTTAACTTTCCTGATACTTTGATCATTCAAGGGAAATATCAGTTTAAACCTGACCTTCCGTTCACACCTGGCGGAGAAGGCGCAGGTGTTGTTGCTGAAGTTGGTGAGGGTGTAAAGCACATTAAGGTTGGTGATAATGTGATCTTTATGTGCCAGACAGGTGCCTTCGCTGAGCAAGTGGCTGTCCCTGCCGTCACGGTTATCCCAATGCCTGATAGTCTATCGTATGAAATGGCCGCAGGCATAACTTTAACATATGGCACCAGCTACCACGCACTAAAGCAACGAGCCGCCTTGCAAGAAGGTGAAACCGTTTTGGTTTTAGGGGCTGCGGGCGGCGTGGGTATCGCGACAGTTGAGCTAGCCAAAGCCATGGGCGCTAAAGTAATCGCAGCGGCAAGTACCGATGAAAAGTTGGCTTTTTGTAAAGCATCCGGTGCGGATGAACTGATAAATTATTCTACCGAGGATTTGCGTGCTAGGATCAAGGAAATTACCGGCGGTAAAGGCGTTGATGTGATCTATGATCCTGTTGGCGGAGATTATAGCGAAATGGCGTTCCGGTCCATGGCACCGGGTGGCCGGCTTTTGGTTATTGGTTTTGCTGCCGGAGAGATCCCGAAAATTCCGCTTAACTTATGTTTGCTGAAGCAGGCGTCGCTTGTTGGCGTTTTCTGGGGGGCCTGGGCAGGAGCGAACCCCGCAGAACAAATCCAAAATATGAAAGAAATTTTGGAGATGGTCGCAAGCGGGCAGGTTCGTGCCAGTGTGAATGATATTTTCCCATTGGAAGAGGTTGAAGCCGCCTATGCGTGCCTGACGGAACGTCGGGCAAAAGGCAAAGTAATTTTGACGCCGTAATTGCACTAAGCGTGTCGTGACGTTGCTAGGAAAGACCATATACAGTTGTAGACTATGGCCGCACTGAGATTGATCGCAGGAAAAACTGCTCGTAAGCGAATTGAGCAAAATGGACTGACCCCAGATTTGGTGCGCATGGTTGTGGGCGCGTCGGGTGGTCCTAAATGGCTAGTTTTGATGGGGCTTGATAAATTTATCTTCGGGCACTGGCTTTCCCATGCTCCGCAGAAGATCGATTTAGTAGGCTCGTCGATTGGTGCGTGGCGCATGACAGCTGCAGCTCACCCTGATCCTGCACGTGCACTTGAACGCTTTCATGATCTGTATTTTCGATTTAAAAAATCTGATGCGGCAAGCCCTCAAATACTGACGAAGGCATCTTACCGGTTTTTGGATGATCTGTACGGTGATCAGGATGCAAAACGTATCGTAGAAAACGACCGGCGTAATCTCAATATTGTTACAGTGCGCAGTAAAGGCCTGAAGGCAAATGCTTCTAAGTGGATGGAGGGGGCTGGCATTTTGGCGTCTGCTGGCGCCAACACGATTAGCAGGGCTTATTTAGCAAAGTTTTTTGATCGTGTGGTCTTTCATTCATCGGCAGAGGCGGCGTGTCCAACGGCGTGGCAGGATTTTGACCGTACAGATGTAAAGCTAAGGGCCGACATACTTGGGGATGTGCTGATGGCAACTGGCTCGATCCCGTTTGTCGTTAACCCCATAATAAACATTAAAGGCGCCCCTGCAGGCATATACCGAGATGGCGGTGTGATAGATTATCATTTTGATGTCGCTTGGCGGTTGGACGAGGGTATCATATTATATCCGCATTTTTATGACCATATTATTCCCGGCTGGTTCGACAAGCGACATAAAGCCCGGCGCGCCAAGGGGGCAACGTGGGATCATATGTTAATGTTAGCACCTAGCGGGGGATTTGTAGACAGCCTGCCGGACGGGCGCATTCCAGAGCGCAGAAATTTTATAGATATGACCGATGAAGATCGCATAGCGTATTGGCGCACAGTGACGAGCGAAAGTAACCGCCTAGCGGATGAATTTTTAGAATGCCTTGAAAATCCCGGCCTTCTAATGGACCGATTAGAAGCGGCGCCAATATAAGACCCCTTGGTTTGTAGTTTTAAAAGCAGAAAGTAGAGTGATATATGGGCAAGCCCTTCATGAATGAAAAGAGCTTCACACATGTGGATATGATGGCTGACCATATGGCTGATATGGTAAATAAGTGTGTATCGGAACACGCTTCTAAACCTGCCTTCAGTTGTGTGCTTCCTACAGGCCATTCTCAGACACTGGATTTTAAAACAATTGGCGCATTATCAGACGCTGTGGCTGCCTATTTGCGCGAAGAAATAGGTTTGGTTCCTGGGGATGTCGTGGCGATCCAGTCTCCGAATGCGCTTGCATATCCGGTGCTGGCTTTTGGGGTTTTTAAGGCAGGGTTAACAATTACAAATATTAATCCTCTCTATACCCCCGCCGAAACGAACCACCAGTTGAAGGACAGCGGGGCGAAAGTATGGTTTGTCATTGATTTTTTTGGTGACAGGATCGCTGAATCAACAGAAGGGAGCTCTGTAGAGTTTATTTATAAACTATCCGTTTTGGACTTTTTCCCGCCGCTGCAAAGGCATGTGTTGGGGTTTGTCATGCGCCACATTAAAAAACTGATCCCTCCGTTCCATGGAGACTGCGCAGGCACCATGGTGGACGTTATCAAAAAAGGCCAAGCTCATTTAAAACGGGGTGCGGACCTAGCCAGTTACACCAAACATATCAGCCTAGATGATGTTGCTTTGTATCAATATACCGGCGGAACTACGGGGCGCAGCAAAGGGGCTGAATTAACGCACCGAAATGTGGTTGCCAATATTTCTCAGACAAACTCACTTGAAAATGGTGTTGATTGGGATGAAAGAGATGCGCTGATATTGGTCTTGCCGCTCTATCATGTCTATGCGCTGGCTGTTGGCGCATTGAACAGTATGTTTATGGGCGTGCATGTGGTGTTGGTCCCAGCACCGCGCCCCTTGGAGAACCTCAAGCCTGTTTTCTCTAAATTTGATATAACGCTCATGCCGGGCGTGAATACCTTGTATGTTGGGCTGTTGCAGCAAAACTGGTTCACCGAAAATCCACCAAAAAGCTTGAGGGTTTGCATGAGTGGTGCAGCGCCACTGCAAGCGGCAACAGCAAAGGCATGGCAGGACCTTACTGGCATTGAAATTTATGAAGGCTACGGACTAACCGAAGGCACTTGTGTTATAGCCACCATGCCTTTTGACAAGCCTCCAAAACGCGGCACCTGCGGTATTCCTATTCCAGGAACAAGCGTGCGGATCGTTGATGAGAACGGCAAAGACATGGCAGTGGGCGAGGCAGGTGAATTATGGTTGAAGGGTCCACAAATCATGAGGGGCTATTTGAACAGCCCAGACGCCAATGAAGTCTCATTTTCTGACGGCTGGCTCAAGACAGGCGATATTGCCGTTATGGATGAGGACGGATACTTATCCATAGTTGACCGCATCAAGGACATGGTGATCGTATCAGGGTTTAATGTCTATCCTACTGATATTGAAGATGTTTTGACCCTAAACCCACAGGTAGATGAAGCCGCTGTCATTGGTGTTTCCGACAGCAAAACCGGTGAACAGGTTGTGGCCTATGTGGTTGCAAAAAATAATGCTGTAACGGCGGAAAGTATCATTGAACACTGCAAAGAACACTTGACCAACTATAAAGTTCCGAAGACGGTGTGTTTTGTTGATGCCCTACCAAAATCACCCGTTGGGAAAATTCTGCGACGGGAACTCAGGGATCAGCATTCGCAGTAACGCTAGCAAGTTAGGGTGGGGCATGGATTTAGGATTAAAGGGCAAACGCCTGTTGATATCAGGTGGAACACGCGGCATTGGCGCGGCTATTGTTGATCTGTTTTTAGGGGAAGGAGCCCAAGTGGCTTTTTGTGCACGCAGCGCTGATGAAGTGCAGGCGCGTGTTGCAGCGCTGAGGGACCAGGGCCATAAAGTTGATGGCAGCGTTTGTGATGTGAGCGATGCAGAAGCCTATCAGGCATGGATTGAAGGCGCTATTGAGGGGCTTGGCGGTCTTGATGTGTTTGTCCCTAATGTTAGCGGCGGTGCAGCCCAAGGGGAAGCAGGCTGGAAGGCGGCCTTTGATGTTGATTTGATGGCAACAGTGCGTGGCTGTGAAGCCGTTCTGCCGCATTTGTCTGCAACCGGCGGCAATATAGTTGTGATCGCCAGCATAGCGGGGCTAGAGGCCACAGGTGGGCCATCCCCATACAACACAGCCAAAGCGGGCCTTGTTGCCTATGCAAGTCAGCTAGGCGAGGTTGCAGGCCAGCACGGGGTGCGTGTCAATACCGTATCACCAGGTCCCATTTATGTTGAGGATGGCTTTTGGGGCGATGTAAAGCGTAATCATCCTGAGATGTACCAAGCGATATGTGCGCGTCATGGAAGTGGGCGCCTTGGTTCGGTTGAAGAAGTGGCAAACTGTGTTGCCTTTTTAGCAAGCCGTGCCGCCTCATGGGTCACGCGCAGCAATTTAATCGTTGACGGTGGTTTTTGCCAGCGTGTTCAATTTTAGATCAGTTGCCTAAAGTAGCCCCTTTAGGTTGGGCTTTATTATATTCTTAACCTATACAAGCTAATTTTTTGAGCTGATTTGGTGATTTCATTGGGACAGAATGAAGCAAGTACTTAGAGCAATCCCTTGGATAATGGCCTTGACCGCCTTTCTAGGCGCGACATTGGCATTTTATCTGATAGAGGGGCAGTCAATTGGCTATTTGCCGGCACTTGCCGCAGGGCTTTTTGGTGGCTTAGGCGGAGTGATGTTGCAGATGGCGGTAGAGCGCCACACAGTGCAGCCTGAGCGTGCGTTTCTTGAGGCGCTTTATTTATATTTAGAAGGTGATTTCTCACATAAAGCTGCTGACGACGAAGACCTTCAGGATCGTCCTGATCTGCAAGAGGCGCTTGACGCAATCAAAGATGCAGCGGCGCGTGCGAAAGCCCGTCTGATTGAGTTTACGGAAATAGAGCAGAACCTTCAGCAGGTTGTTCAAGATAAACGTCGCAATGAGGCTGTTTTGAAAGAACAGCGTGAGGCATTTGCTAAATTGGCGAATGAGCTTTCAAAGGCGCGCGATGCCGCTGAAACTGCAAATGTCGCCAAATCTGAATTTCTAGCGACCATGAGCCATGAAATTCGCACACCGCTTAACGGCGTTATTGGCATGATTGATCTTTTGATGGACACAGGTCTTAGTCAAGATCAGCATCATTTTGCACAAACATTACAACAATCTGGACAAAACCTGCTGGCGGTGATCAATGATATTTTGGATATTTCCAAGCTGGAAGCTGGAAAAGTCGAACTGGAAAATCACGCGACCCGTTTGGATTGGATCATGGCGGATGCAGTTCGGTTTTTAGGGCCACGCGCAAAGGAAAAAGACCTTGATGTGCGTTGGCAAGCCGAGGAAAAAATCCCGGAAGTTATCGTCACAGATGCGACACGGTTACGACAGGTACTTTTTAATTTGGTCGGGAATGCGATTAAATTTACAGAAAAAGGCCGGGTGATTGTTCGGGCGGAACATGTCATGGAGACCCGTGATGATCATGTGATTAAAATATCTGTGGTTGATACTGGTATCGGGATTTCTGAAGATGCGCAGCGCCGTTTGTTCCAAAAATTTACTCAGGCTGATGCGTCGACAACGCGACGTTTTGGGGGAACGGGGCTTGGGCTGGCAATTTGCAAGCAATTAAGCACACTATTGGGCGGTGAAATTGGTGTGGAAAGCGTCTCTGGTCTGGGGTCAACCTTTTGGTTTACCTTCCGCTGTAAAGAGGGCTCTTTTGAGGATTTACCGCAAAATTCTGCTTTTGGTGACCGCGAAACTCCGGTGGTGGTTGAGACCAAAAAAGCGCTGGACATATTGGTTGCAGACGACAATCTAATCAATCAACGTATCTTAGCGAATATGCTTGGCAAGCTCGGGCATAAAATTACGGCTGTTGTAAATGGGGCAGAGGCCTGTAGCGAGGCCGAGAAAAAGCTGTATGACGTTATATTGATGGATGTGCATATGCCGGTACTAGGGGGCATAGACGCAACAAAATGGATACGTGCTATGGATGGGAATTCTGCCTCTGTTCCTATAGTGGGCTGCACGGCAGATGCCTTTCCTGAACAGTTGGAACGATTTAGGCAATCGGGTATGGATGATGTGGTTACCAAACCAATTAACCGGCGTCGTTTGTTGAGCGTCATAAATCAGGTTGTTGGCGAGGATGTTCATGTTTTTGTCGAAGCCGAGGAAGATAATTTTGCAGGCAACGGTATGTTCAGGGAGCCAGATATGCCCAAGCAGGTGGCAAGTGCAGACAAAGGCGCTGAAGGCGTGTCTGCACAGCCGGCAAAGTCATTAGATCCATTAGGGTCCTTACTTGAAGAATTGAAATGATATTTATAAGCTACGGCACGCAAAAGTGATTTTTTGACGGTGTGAATAGGCACTTTGATCACGCCAAATCAGGGGGATATATGCGTATTTTAAGAATACTCACTCTGGCGATTTTATCGGCCGGTGTTTTTGCACTTGGATCGGCTTCTGCCCAAACAGGCGCGAGCGACGACCTTGCAAAGCTAATGCAAGACGAACGTGCCTTTTATTATCGGGAGAATCCGGGGACCGGCCCGCGAGATGCGCCCCGCGTGGTTGCTCGGGAAATGCGCCGTGTAACGCCTCAAGACCAAACTCGCCGAAGCAATACCATCAAAGCTCTGCTTGTTAGACTGGGAAAAATTGATGAGGCCCAATTGGATCAAGAGGGGCAGCTAAATTATACGCTTTTGCAATATAAGCTCAAGAATGACCTGTTGTTCTTAAAATACAGGACATGGCGTTTGCCGTTGATGAGTGATAGCGGATTTCACACGTCACCTGCTCGCATGTGGCGGGCGATTAATTTCCAGAGCATCAATGATTACGACGCCTATATCGCACGGCTGACAGATATCCCGCGCTATTTGAAAGAAAATATCGCCAATATGCGCCTTGGTATGGCGGAGGGCTTTACCATGCCCAAGGTTGTCCTAGATGGCTTGCTGCCAACTTTCAGGGCGCTAGTGGTAACACGCGCCCAAGATAGTTCCTTCTATAAGCCTTTTGAACAAATGGCCGCAGGGCTAAGTGCGTCTGATACCGCAGCCCTTCGTAAGCGCGCAAAAAAAGTTATTATGGGCGAAGTTGTCCCGGCATATACCATGCTGGCTGAGTTCATTGAAAATGAATATTATCCTTCGGCGCGCACCAGTTTGGGGGCTTCAACTATGCCAGGCGGGGCAGAGTATTATGAAGCAATGGTGCGTTATTATACCACCATTGATATCAGCGCTGACGAAGTGCATCAGCTAGGCTTAAATGAGGTAGCGCGAATTCGTTCTGAGATGGAATCCGTTATTAAAGAAAGCGGTTTTGAGGGAAGCTTTTCTGATTTCCTGACGTTTCTGCGCACCGACCCGCAATTTTACGCCAAGAGCGAAAAAGAACTTTTGATGACGGCGAGCTATATCGCTAAGTTAATTGACGGACGTTTACCCAAGCTGTTTAAGGTGTTGCCGCGTCAGCCTTACGGTGTTGAAGCTGTGCCTGCGGCTCTTGCTCCAAATTATACCACAGGGCGGTATTTTGGAGCGCCGCTTAATGCGCCGCGAGGTGGGTATTATTGGGTCAACACATATGCGCTTGATAAACGCCCTTTATATAATATTCCAGCCTTAACACTGCATGAAGCTGTACCGGGGCATCATCTACAGATCGCTCTGGCTAAAGAGTTGGAAAACGTACCTCAGTTTCGGCTTGATATGTATCCACACGCTTTTGGTGAAGGCTGGGGTTTATATTCTGAAAAGCTCGGTTTGGAGCTTGGAGTTTACAAAACGCCGTATGATCATTTCGGGCGGTTGTCCTATGAGATGTGGCGCGCATGTCGGCTAGTGATTGATACAGGCATCCATGCGAAGGGCTGGACTCGTGATCAGGCGATCAAGTTGCTAGAAGAAAATTCTGCACTATCAACCCACAATATCCGCACAGAAGTTGACCGTTATATCTCGTGGCCGGGGCAAGCGTTGGCTTATAAAATGGGTGAATTAAAATTGCTTGAGTTGCGGGCAAAAGCGACTGCGGCCTTAGGCGATAAGTTTGATGTACGCGATTTTCATGCACGCGTTATGTCAGCTGGTGGAATTCCTCTCTTTCTTTTAGAGGAGAGGATCGACAGCTGGATTGCTGCTGAGCTGGAGCGTTAAGCTTTATAGAATATTTTTTCTGTCTCACGCATATTTTAGTTGCAATGTTTCTTGAAATATAGAAAAGCCAAGCCATGTAAGAACAAGTTTCTTTTATGGAGGATGTGATGGCGAACTATACTGGGGCTCTCGCGGCGATTGGCAACACACCGTTGCTTAAATTGAAATATGCGTCAGAATTGACGGGCTGCACAATTCTCGGCAAGGCGGAATATGCCAATCCTGGGGGGTCATTGAAGGACCGTCCTGCTTTAAATATTATTGAAGATGCCGAAAAAAAAGGCCTCTTAGAACCGGGCGGTCTGATAGTTGAAGGCACGGCGGGGAATACAGGTATTGGTCTATCTGTTGTTGCGAACGCGAAGGGGTATCGCACTTTGATAGTGATGCCTGAAACCCAAAGCCAAGAAAAAATTGATACTATTCGCATTATGGGCGCCGATCTGAGGCTTGTTCCTGCTGCACCATATTCAAACCCCAATAACTTTCAAAAAGTAGCAAAACGTCTTGCAGAGGAATTGTCTGCAACCGAACAACATGGAGTGATTTGGGCCAATCAGTTTGATAATGTTGCAAACCGTGAGGCTCACATAAAAACCACTGCACGGGAGATTTGGAAGCAAACCGATGGTAAGATCGACGGTTTTATATCGGCGATTGGATCGGGTGGGTCGCTGGTTGGTACAGGCATGGGGCTCAAAGAATTTAACAAAGGCATTCAAGTCGCTCTTGCAGACCCTATGGGAGCCGCCATGTACAGCTATTTTAAAACTGGTGAGCTGAAATCTGAAGGGACTTCAATCACCGAGGGCATAGGGCAGGGCCGAGTAACCGCTAATATTGAGGGCGCCCCCATAGATGATGCGTTTCAAATTACCGATAATGAAGCGCTGCCAGTGGCTTTTGATCTATTAAAGCGGGAAGGCCTGTGTGTTGGATCATCAACTGGGATAAATGTTGCTGGTGCCATCAAGCTTGCACAAAAAATGGGCCCAGGCCACACGATTGTCACACTGCTGTGTGACAGCGGTTTAAGGTATCAGTCTAAGATGTTTAACCCTGATTTTTTGCGCAGTAAAAATTTGCCTGTACCCGGCTGGCTTAATTAGGCGGGTTTTACAATCGGTAGACGGGTGCGCTTTAAAACGGTTCTAAGCGCAAAGCTTGAATGAACCCGGTCTACACCTGGTAGCCGGGTAAGGATGTTATGGACACGCTCATAATCAGGGGCATCCGATACCACCACTCGGATCATATAATCCACATCACCTCCCATTAGATAACATTCCATGACTTCAGGGACTTCCGCGACAGCGCGCTCAAACGCACCAAGCTTTTCTTCCTGCTGTTTTTCTAGAGATACACGGACGAACACTGTGCCGGGCAAGCCGACAGAGCCAGCATCAAGATGTGCGGCATAGTGAGTGATGGCCCCATTATCATGCAGGTTTTTTACACGCCGCAAGCAGGCGCTTTCTGATAAGCCAACGCGTTCAGCAAGGTCTACATTGGAAAGCTTTCCATCCTTTTGAAGCTCTTCTAAAATGGCATAATTTATCTTGTCGAGTTTTATCATTAACTTTATCTTGCGTTAAAATGTTAAAATTAAGGCATTTCTTGCAATTAATAGGGTAACATTACAAACCTTTGCAAGGACATTCGACAGTCTTTTGGATAGATTAGCGCAAAGATGTTAACCGCTCTCAAGCGGCGGGTTGCGCATATCTATATATTATGGAGGGACTGATGCTTGTTGGTGTACCAAAAGAGATTAAAAACCGTGAATACCGTGTCGGTTTGACCCCCGCATCAGTGCGGGAACTGATCGCAAATGGACACAGCGTTCATGTGCAGCATAACGCTGGTTACGAAATTGGTTTTACAAATGAAATGTACGAGGCTGTTGGCGCCACCATTATCAGGTCAGCCGCTGACATCTTTGCTGCTGCTGATATGATTGTAAAAGTTAAAGAACCTCAGCCGGTTGAGTGTGAAATGCTGCGCGAAGGCCAAATTTTATATACATATTTGCATCTTGCACCTGACGCTACGCAAACCCAAGCGCTGATCAAATCTGGCTCTGTCGCGATTGCATATGAGACAGTGACCGATGATTTTGGCGGTCTGCCATTGCTGGCGCCTATGTCAGAAGTCGCGGGGCGTATGTCGATTCAGGCGGGTGCCCATGCTCTTGAGATGAGCCAAGGCGGGTGCGGAACCTTACTTGGTGGGGTGCCCGGAGTTGAGCCGGCAAAAGTGACCATTATCGGAGGAGGTGTTGTTGGCACCAATGCCGCGCGTATGGCTGTTGGAATGGGTGCCGATGTTGTGATCCTTGATCGCTCTATCAGGCGCATGCAGCAGTTGGATGATATTTTCCAAGGTCGCATTAAAACCGTCTATTCAACACAGGATGCCGTGGAAGAGAATGTTCTTGCGGCTGATCTTACGATTGGTGCGGTCCTAATTCCAGGCGCAGCGGCACCAAAATTAGTCTCGCGTGATTTGATCTCACGGATGAAACGCGGCGCGGTGCTGGTAGATGTTGCGATTGACCAAGGTGGTTGCTTTGAAACCTCGAAGGCTACCACGCATGAAGATCCAACCTATATTATAGATGAAGTCGTCCATTACTGTGTTGCAAATATGCCGGGCGGCGTAGCGCGCACGTCAACATTGGCTTTAAATAATGCGACGCTGCGCCATGCGGTAGCGATTGCCAACAAGGGCTGGAGAAAAGCCCTTTTGGATGATGAACATCTATTGCACGGACTGAATGTTTGTGAGGGAAAAATAACGTATCAAGCTGTGGCGCGTGATCAAGGGCTAGAGTATGTTGCCGCGAAGGATGCTATTGGTTGCTAAACAAGTTTACTGCAGAAGGTTGGCATGACTAATTTACCCCATATTCAGGTGTTTGCGCTCGGCGGCACCATTGCAATGGCTTCAGATAATACGTCTGATGCTAATGCTGGAGCTGTGCCAAATTTAGACGCTGAAGCGTTGGTTAAGGCAGTACCTGAGTTAGCGGAAATAGCAGATATAACGGCAAAGACATTGGCTGTAGCGGCCAGCGCAAACTTGAATTATTCTAAAATTTCTGATCTTTGTAAACAAGTTGAGGCGGGCTCGGCGGATGGGTATGTGATCACCCAAGGAACGGATACCCTTGAAGAAAGCGCATTTTTGGCGAGCTTGATATATCAGGGCGATCAACCGCTGATTTTTACCGGTGCTATGCGCACACCGAGCCAGCTTAGTGCCGATGGACCGTCTAACCTTTATAACGCAGTATTAACAGCTTGCGCTTTGGAAGGCGGCGTTTATGTGGTTATGAATGGTGATATTCATGATCCATGGCATGTTAGAAAAGGCCATACGAGTGATGTGTCCTCATTTACATCCGGTGAAGTCGGGCCTGTTGGTTACTTGGTGGAGGGCGCGGTGCATTTGCGTACGCATGAACAGCAGGCCCCCCTAGAGCCGCTTGGTAGTAATCAACCAAAACCAGTCGCGTTGTTAACAGCTAGTCTTGGAGATGATGCCCGTCTCTTGGAACAGGTTATCGGTGCTGGCTACAAAGGCCTTGTGATTGAGGCTTTTGGGGCAGGGCACCTATCAGAAGCGTGGGCAGATGCTGTTGAGACGATCGCGCAAGACATTCCAGTTATTCTTTGTAGTCGCTGTCAAAACGGCACCGTGTTTGAGCGTACCTATGGATACAAAGGCGCAGAGATTGATCTGATGTCTAGGGGGCTTGTGCCTGCCGGGCAAATAAAAAGCCGCAAGGCGCGGCTTCTACTATCCGTGCTTCTCGCGGATGAACAGCAAGACTGGCACGCTCGTTTTTTGGCAATCAAAGCCAGCTTTTAAAAGACACCCTGCGGGAGGCTTCAGACCACTATGTCTGGATCTCCCATTAAGTATGGACTTGAATATCTCTCAGTTTGTCTAATAGCATGTTCAATTGCTGTTGCTCGTCGGGGGTGAAATTTTCTAGAATTTTTTCCTCATACCCAAGGGCGATCGGTACGACTTGAGCATAAATATCTTCCCCTGACTTCGATAGCCTTAGCACCGAGCGGCGTTTGTCTTCGGGCGAAAAGCTGCGTGTGATACGCTTGGTATCCAGTAGTTTTTTAACAGCCCTTGATACGGCTACTTTGTCCATCGCTGTGCGATCAGCGACTTGGCCTGCTGATAAATCAGGCTCACCACCCAATACCGCCATAACCCGCCATTCTGAAAGGTTTAATTGGAATTTTTCCTCATAACCATCCGCAATGGAGCGGCTAATTCTGTTGGACACAGTCGCAAGCCGGTAAGGTAAGAAATCGCCTAGTATCAGTTTTACGTCAGATATTTTTTTCATAAATTCCTCAATGTCATGCTTGCTATTAGTTTCTGGTGTAACTATTATAATTACAAGCAAAAAATGAGCATATTTCTCATATGCTATTCTTACATACATATACCAGAAGGAGTTGTGAAGCATGTCGGACCTTTTTGAAAATCCAATGGGCCTATGTGGTTTTGAGTTTGTTGAGTTCACGGCACCAGAAAAAGGCATTATTGAACCATTGTTTGAAAGTTTGGGCTTTTCGGCGGTCGCAAAGCATCGCTCAAAAGAGGCAACGCTTTGGCGCCAAGGCGATATTAATTTCATCGTCAACTACGAACCAAACAGCCCTGCAGCATATTATGCAGAAGAACACGGCCCATCGGCTTGCGGCATGGCATTCCGAGTAAAGGATTCGCATTTTGCTTATAATCGGGCGCTTGAGCTGGGAGCGCAGCCCTTTGAAGTTAAGACAGGTCCAATGGAATTGCAATTACCCGCGATCAAAGGCATTGGCGGTGCGCCCTTATACCTTATTGATCGTTATGAGGAGGGCTCTTCAATATATGATATTGATTTTGAGTTTTTTGAGGGCGTTGATCGTCATCCAAAGGGATGTGGTTTTAATGTCATCGATCATTTAACCCATAATGTTTATCGCGGCAGAATGCATTATTGGGCAGATTTTTATGAGAAATTCTTCAATTTCCGTGAAATCCGCTATTTCGATATTAAGGGTGAATATACGGGCCTTGTTTCAAAAGCTATGACCGCGCCGGATGGATTAATACGCATTCCTCTGAATGAAGAATCCGGTGGTGGTAGTGGTCAAATTGAAGAATTCTTGATGGCTTATAACGGAGAGGGCATCCAGCATATTGCTTTCTCCTGCGATAATCTTTTGGAATGTTGGGACAAGTTGAAGGCTCAAGGCGTTAAGTTTATGACTGCCCCGCCAGAAACATATTATAAAATGCTTGAGGACCGGTTGCCAGGGCACGGTGAACCGACTGAAGAACTGCAAGCCCGCGGTATTTTACTTGATGGTTCCACCGATGGCGGTGAGCCACGTTTACTGCTTCAAATATTCTCGGAAACTGTTCTAGGCCCTGTGTTCTTCGAATTTATCCAGCGTAAACAAGATGATGGCTTTGGTGAAGGTAATTTCAAAGCATTGTTTGAAAGCATCGAGCGCGACCAAATTGCACGGGGTGTTATTAGCGCAGATGAAGATGCAGCCTAAGTGTGATGACAGTTAAGCCCACTATTTCTGTGGAGGATATATAAATGAAATTAGAACGCATTCATCATGTGGCTTACCGCTGCAAGGACGCCCGTGAAACCGTTGAGTTTTACCAAAAACACTTAAATATGGATTTTCAGTTAGCGATTGCGGAAGATCATGTGCCGTCAACAGGCGCATATGATCCATATATGCACCTGTTTTTGGATGCGGGGGACGGCAACATATTGGCATTTTTTGAACTGCCCGAGCAACCGCCTATGGGCCGAGATGAACAAACCCCAGATTGGGTGCAACATATCGCCTTTGAGGTGGAAAGTGTGGAAGTCTTATTAGAGGCCAAACAGAATTTAGAGGCAAACGGGATCGATGTGGTTGGGCCAACTGATCATACTATATTCAAATCTATTTACTTCTTTGATCCAAGTGGTCACCGCTTAGAATTGGCTGCAAACACAGCAAAGCCTGGCATGCTAACTGAGTTGAAACGCGTTGCTCCTCTTATGCTTGAGGAATGGTCAAAGACAAAAAAAGCGCCGCGCCATGCTGATTGGCTTCATGGCCACTCAGAGTTTAAAGCTCCAAGTGATAATTGATTTTACGCCGACCTCGTGAGGAGGTCGTAAGTTCTTAAGGGAAGATTCAAATGAAATTAGCCTCTTTAAAATCGGGCCGTGACGGCAGCTTAGTTGTTGTTTCGCGTGATTTAACACGCATGACACCTGCTGTTGATATTGTCGCTACACTGCAAGCCGCCCTGGATGATTGGGATAATATATTTCCCCGTCTTCGGGCGCGCTATGAATCTTTAAATAGCGGGGCAATCGGTGGCGAAGCTTTTAATCAGGCTGACTGTGCATCTCCTTTGCCGCGTGCCTTTCAGTGGGCTGATGGCTCGGCTTATGTGAACCATGTTGAACTGGTGCGCAAGGCACGGGGCGCGGAAATGCCAGCTACTTTTTGGACAGAACCGCTGATGTATCAGGGCGGGTCGGATACTTTCCTTGGCCCCCGTGATGATATTGTGTTTCCAACCACAGATGGTTGGGGCGTAGACTTTGAAGCAGAGGTTGCGGTTATCACAGACGATGTACCGCTTGGGGTCTCTGCCGCAGATGCAGGGTCGCATATCAAGTTGTTGATGTTGGTTAATGATGTGTCGCTACGCGGCTTAATACCAGGCGAGTTAGCAAAAGGCTTTGGCTTTTTCCAGTCTAAACCATCCAGCGCCTTTAGTCCGGTGTGCGTTACTCCCGATGAGCTTGAAGGCGTCTGGCAGGATAGTGTTCTCAGCTTGCCGCTGGTATCCACTTATAACGGCCAAATGTTTGGCAAGCCCGATGCCGGTATTGATATGACCTTTAATTTCGCACAGTTGATTGCGCATGCAGCAAAAACCCGGAACTTGGGTGCCGGCGCTATTGTTGGATCTGGCACTGTCTCTAATAAGTTGGACGATGGTCCGGGAAAACCGATTTCTGAAGGCGGTGTGGGATATAGCTGTATCGCTGAAATCCGCATGATTGAGACAATTGAAACTGGGGCGCCGCAAACAAATTTTATGTCCTTTGGCGATAACATCACGATTGAAATGTACGACACAGAGGGTGCGTCTATCTTTGGGCGGATTGAGCAAACTGTTGTGAAAGGCTAGGGCCTATGCTCACGCTATATGGATATTTTCGATCATCGGCAGCGTACCGTGTGCGTATCGCCTTAGGCTTAAAAGGTTTAGCATATAAGCATATGGGCATAAATTTGATGCCCGGTATAAGCGAGCAAAAATCTGAAAAATACCTTGCGTTAAATCCGCAGGGTCGTGTGCCCTATTTGATCGATGGTGACACCGCATTGTCTCAGTCACCGGCGATCTTGGAGTATCTTGAGGAAGCTTACCCCGAAATAGCTTTGTTACCACAAGATATGCATGAGCGTGCCCATGTCCGACAATTGGCTAGTCTAATAGGCTGCGATATTCACCCTTTAAACAATCTTTCGGTCTTAGGGTATTTGAAGACCAAATTTGAGGCGCATGAGGCGGACGTTACTGCGTGGTATAGTCACTGGATTCTTGAGGGCTTCACGGCGTTTGAGGCTATTCTGGCATCTCGAAAAGCTATGAGTAAATTCTGTCACGGCAACAGACCGGGCATGGCTGATGTCTATCTAGTGCCGCAGGTGTGGAATGCCCGACGTTTCGGTGTGCCCCTATCAGCCTTTCCCCAAATTACTGCAATTGATGCCGCCTGTAATAGCCTAGACGCCTTCATCGCGGCAGCGCCTGAAAACCAGCCCGATGCACCTAAATCCAAATAGTTGGAGATAAACATGTTTATAAAAACCAGATTGGGCCGTGAAGCGGATGTTCGTGAAGACTATACAATTGATCAAAATTGGGAAGCATTTACCGACGAGGAGCATGACCGTTGGGATCGTTTATATGCACGCCAGAACCGGCTTTTGGAAGGGCGGGCTTGTGATGAATTTTTAGAGGGAATACATAAGTTAGAGCTTTCAAAAAGCGGCATACCAAATTTTACAGACTTGTCTGACAGGCTTGAAAAGCTGACCGGTTGGCGTGTTGTTGCAGTTCCGGATTTGGTGCCAGATGATGTTTTTTTTGATCATTTGGCCAACCGCAGGTTCCCTGCTGGCAACTTTATTCGCAGTGAGAAAAATTTAGATTATTTGCAAGAGCCAGATGTATTTCATGATGTTTACGGTCATGTGCCGCTGCTAACGGATCCAGTTTTTGCGGATTATATGGAAGCCTACGGTAAGGGTGGGCAACGGGCGAAAGGACGTGGGGTCTTGAAAAATTTGGCCCGGCTTTACTGGTACACTGTTGAATTTGGTTTAATGAAGACCGATAAAGGCATGCGTATATACGGTGCAGGTATTCTAAGTTCAAAATCAGAGAGCGTTTTCTGCCTTGAAGATGATAGTCCACACCGTATTCATTTTGATTTGGAACGCTTGATGAAAACCGATTACCGGATAGATGACTTCCAGCAGACTTACTGGGTAATTGATGATTTTGATGAACTTTTAAGGGCGACATACCAAGACTTCGGCCCTCTGTATGATGCCCTTGAGGCCGATAATACAGTATATGCTCCTGATACTATTTTAACAGAGGATAGCCTTCAAAATGAAGGAACACAGGCTTATGCCTTGGCTGGCGGTCGGTTGGCACAGCAAGCGTCTTAAATAAAAAATATTGCAAAATTAACCACAAAAAGCCCTGCGAGATTATCTCTGGCAGGGCTTTTTAGCGGAATTGATTGTTTATACTGTCTAGGACGAGAATTTGGCGGCGTTGGCTTTGTGAATAATGTCTTCGGCCATGTCGTTGGCAATAAGGCCTGTTGGACGTTTACTTTGGTCACTTGTTTTGAAAATAGTTGTCAAAGTTTCCCCGATACGCAGTATTTTTTCCCGACGGGCAGATTCATCAAGTTTTTCACGGTAAACCTCTGATTCTACAGATATAATACCACCAGCATTGATCACATAATCTGGTGCATATAAAATTCCACGTTGGCGCAAGTCTTCATCTTCAACGCCTTCTCGCTCAAGCTGATTGTTTGCAGCGCCCGCAATGATTGATGCTTTGATTTCAGGAATTGTTTTTGGGTTTAGTCCCCCGCCAAGTGCACAAGGGGCAAATACATCTACATCCTCTGCATGGATTGTATCAAGCCCAACCACGGTTACGTTCCCCAGTGCTTTGGTTGCTTCAATATTGGCATCGACAATGTCAGTGATCCGAACATGTGCGCCAGCATCAAGTAAGTGTTTTACAAGGGTGCGGCCAACATTGCCAACCCCTTGTACCGCAACTTTTATTCCGGCCATATCCTCTTTACCAAGTCTGTGTTTCACTGCCGCTTTAATGCCTGTGAAAACACCGAGTGCAGTATGGGGTGACGGATCACCGGTGCCAAAATCTACACCTTCGAGGCCGCAAACATACTTGGTACTTTCAGCTGTTGCTGCCAGCATTGCCGGGCTTGTGCCAACATCTTCGGCGGCATAATAACTGCCCCCAAGCCGGTTTACATAACGGCCAAAGGCGCGCATCAGATCATCATTACCAAGCTGCTTAGGATTGCCAATGATCACAGACTTACCACCGCCAAGGCGCAGCCCTGCCATTGCGTTTTTGTAGGACATTCCCCGTGAAAGCCGCAGAACATCATAGATGGCATCTTGCTCGCCGCGCTGTTCAGCAATATCGCTTGGCGCCATTTTGCGGTGTGCAGCGGCATAATCCCAAAAACGACAGCCGCCAGCGGCGGGTCCCAAAGCTGTTGAGTGCACAGCGATAATTGCCTTAAGGCCTGTCGTCTCATCTGCGCAGAACACCACTTGTTCATGGTTTTTAAAGCTGCGTGAATCAAATACGGGCATATGTTTGTCCTTTTAATTTTGGTCCCGTCAGGGCCCTCTAATATTGGTTGTTATTCTGTAGCCTTTACAGATCGCATATATTCAAATGCGGAGGCTTTTTTGTTATCGATTTTTCGTGCCTAAAAGGAGCAAAGACTTTTGCCGAACGTCTTTGATTGCCCACATTTAATTTAGAGGGAGTATTACATTTCTAAGAGGAAATGAGCTTTCGAATATTACATTTTTCGGCAATGAATATTCGCAGCTCTGGGCTTTTTTTGAAATAAAAGAACCCAAGTAAGAAATTTTAGCCAAGTAGATTATATAAGTTGAGAGAGGACCTCTTTCAGCGCGCCTTGGAAAATACCCAACTGTCTTTTGCTGTTAAAAACTGCTGTGGAGACGCGAAGCGCATAAAGGGGTTCATTTTGATCAGGCTCATCAAAGCCAATGGATCTGATTTGGATGTTTTTTTCTAAAAGCTTTGCGACCACATGATCACAGGTTTTTTTGTCGTAAAACAAGTGTGATGGTTTGTACCAACTAAAGGGAAAAAATACAGTCAATCCAGATTTTAAGGATGGATCGACAGTCGGTGAGGCCAGCGCATTCGGCGACGAGGCGGCGATGAAGTCTTTAACCGACTGCGACAATGTTAAAATATGCTGCTCAACTAATTTGGGGCCACCAATATCATGCTGAAACTGCATAGCACGAAGCATTGAGGAAAATCCGGGTGCGTTGCTGCATCCTCGCACCTGCAGGGCCTGAGCCATGGGGAAGGGGCGCGCGGTTTTGTCTGTGGCATCCTCAAACTTATACATGCGCTGTGATAGGGTTGGATAAAACTCTGGTGGGTGTATCTCTGAATTCTTTAAGTATAAAATACCTGTACTTGGAGGTCCGTTAAGCCATTTATGGCCGGGGCACGCGTAAAAATCGCAGGCGCTTATATGCTCATCCCCATCGCTGACATCAAGCATGCCAAAAGCTTGTGCTCCGTCAACGATGAGATACTCTATCTCAAGCTCATCTGCTTTTTTTCTGAGTAAATTAAGCGGAAGACGAAGGCCAGTCGTTGGGTAGACATGCGACACGCAAAGCGCCTTGGCACCGCGTAGGGCAGGGTCATTTGGAAACAAATAGTCTATCAATTCATCGGCACTAATGTTCGCGAGCTTGTGGGCATGCGGAAATTCTCGTGTGATAATTTTAGTGCCGATCCGCTGTTTGATAACTGTAAGCGGAGAGACAATCGCATTATGCTCGTGATTGGTTATGATCGCACGATCATTCGCTTGAAAGTTCAAGCCCATAAGAACCATATTCAGGCCCATTGTCGTATTATCAGTAAGGCAGATATTATCTTTTTCCACACCCAGCAAAGCCGCAACATCCGCCCGGTTTTTATGCTGCCGCTTGCCAAAATTCGGATCGCTTTCATAAGAGGTGGTCGGATCGCTTGCCCAGCGCAGTAATCCCGCGTTTAGATGATCAATCACACACTTGGGCATCGAGCCCTCAGTCCCGCTGTTGAGATAAGTGAAATCTGATGCCAACTGTGAAAATTTACACATAGACGTGTTAGGGGTATTATCCGCGTAGTTTTCCGCAAGAACCTGTGTTGAAAGACCAGAAGTTACGGCCAAAGCACCGACAAAGCCAGACTGTTTTAGAAATTGTCTACGACCTGTAAACTCTGTCGTGGCTTTTGATTTATCTGACATAGCGCTTGAAGTCTTTCGTTAGGTCTAGGGGATACCGATATATTTATGGCTCTGTATGCTCAGTCGCCATTTTGGGTGTGCTTTGCAGTAATTTACGGCTTTTATAGCGTTTTCATTTTTAGCATCGCAGTCCATAGGCTGCAGGAAGAAATGGGAAAAATCAAGGGAATCAAATTGCTCGGGTTCTCCGCCATTTTGTGGGTAAACCAGTTTAAGCTCTTGCCCTGATGTGACGATCAACTCTGAGCCGATTTTTGGGCTAATGCAAAGCCAATCAATTCCCTCAGGAGGGGCTATCGTGCCGTTGCTTTCAACTGCCACCTCAAGGCCTGCTTCGTGGAAGGCAGCAATAAGGGCACTGTCAAGCTGCAGGAGAGGCTCCCCACCAGTGCATACCACCAGTGGCTTGCCACCTTCACCACTCCATGCAGCCCTAACGGCCTTTGCGAGTGCCTGCGGAGTTTTAAATTTTCCCCCACCATCACCATCGGTTCCAATGAAATCAGTGTCACAAAATTTGCACATGGCGGACACGCGGTCACGTTCAAGTCCAGTCCATAGATTACAGCCAGTAAAACGGCAAAAAACGGCAGGCCGTCCAGCTTGTCCGCCTTCGCCCTGTAACGTGTAAAATATTTCTTTGACACTGTAGGTCATGGACTAAGCCCGGTACCGTGTTGGATCATCAAGGCCTGCTTCACGAAAGCCCTTTTTGCGCAGTAAGCAACTGTCGCAGTGGCCGCAGGCACCACCGTTTGGGCCGGGATCATAGCAACTGATCGTCATAGAATAATCAACACCAAGCCGGACGCCCTCAGCAGAAATTTGGGCCTTGCTCATATCGATCAGAGGGGTTCGGATGCGGATGCGTTCATCATCTGTTACACCAACTTTAGTACCAAGATTGGCGGTTTCTTCAAATGATTTGATAAACTCTGGGCGACAATCCGGATAGCCGCTGTAATCCAAAGCATTAACACCAATAAAAATATCCTTGGCGCCGACCACTTCTGCGTAGGCAAGAGCAAACGATAAAAAGATGGTATTACGTGCTGGCACATAGGTTACTGGAATATCAGAATCCATTGCGGCTTCATTGCGGTCTTTTGGCACATCAATATCGGCTGTCAGGGCGCTGCCGCCAAATAGGGTCAGGTCAATTTCAGCCGTTTTATGCTCTGTAACGCCGAGATGTTTGGCCACTGCGTCAGCAGCTTTCAATTCAACTGAATGGCGCTGCCCATAGCGAAATGATAGGGCGTAGACTTCGTAGCCTTCAGCTTGTGCCATAGCAACGCAGGTGGCGCTATCAAGCCCGCCCGATAAAAGAACTACAGCTTTTTTAATATTGGTCATAGCAAACCTTATAAAACAAAATTGCCTGATAAAATAAAAACGCTGGCGCTCTATAGCACTCAGCGTTTCTATTTTGAACCAATTTTATCGTTGGTTTATTCTGCTAGCGCTACTCCGTTGGTGCCGCGCGGAAAACGTCTTCGTTAAATTCATCTTCCCATTTCGCAACAGCTGTTGCAACGGACAAATCGCCTGTGACATTTACCACGGTGCGCAGCATGTCTAGCGGTCGATCAAACGGGAATAAGAAGCCCACAACCAGCGCGGTTTGGGCTGCGTCAACACCAATGACCTGCAAGACTGTCGCCATCAAAAACAGAGACGCGGAAGGAACTGCCGCTGTCCCGATGGATACAAATGTAGTCGATAATGCGATCATCACATATTCGGCTAGCCCTAAGTGGATGCCAAAAGCTTGGGCGGCAAAAACGGCTACAATTCCCACATATACGGCTGTGCCATCCATATTGATGGTTGATCCAAGTGGTAGCACACTTGAAGCGACTGGCGTTTTGATGCCCAAGTTGTCTTCAGCAACTGAAATTGTCACAGGCAGTGTTGCTGAGCTTGACGAGGTAGAAAAAGCGACCAACTGCGCGCCACGGGCGCCTTGAAAAAAGCGACCTGCTGGTAGCTTAAGGATGAATTTCATAATAGAGCCATGAACAATAAGCATATGCAGTATGCAGCCGCCCACAACCGCCACGACCAAAGGCATAACCGAGAATAGCTTGGTAATGCCGCCTGTACCAACCATGCCTGCTATTAATGCAAAGACGCCAAAAGGTGCTACCTCCATTACTAAGTGGGTAATTTTCAGCATAACTTCAGAACCGGCATCAAATAGAGTGGCTATAGGCTTACCCTTGGCGCCGGTTAACATGATGCCTGCGCCTAAGAGGATGGAGAAAAAGATAATTGCCAGCATTTTGCCTTGAGCAAGGGCTGCGATGGGGTTGGTCGGGATTATACTAGCAATGCCGCTCCCAAGGGTGCTGGTATCAGGCAGGTCGCGTGACGTTGATCCTAGGTCCACGCCTGCGCCGGGTTGAAGCAATGCAGCTAAACTCAGGCCTATAACGATGGCGAAGGCTGTGGTGCCGATATACATGCCCATCGTTCTGGCGCCTAATGAGCCAAGCTTTTTAGGGTCCCCCATCGCGATAATGCCTGAAACGAGGGTAACGAACACTAGGGGCACAACAACCATGCGGATCAGGCGGATGAACACATCTCCAAGCCACGCGATGCTGGTGGCGCCTTCTCCCCAAATTTGTCCGACAATAATGCCAAGGACTAGCATCCCCATGATGCGTTTCCAAAGTGTAGTTTCAAACCAAGTCTTCAACATGTGGGTTCCCTCCCCGAGAAATTTGGCGCTAAGGGTTAAGCTTTTCCGCGCCTTTGGCAAGCGAATTAGCAGGATTTTCCCAATATGGATAGACCGTTCGTCTAAAGCATACTAGGTGAGCCATCTCATCTAAGGTCAGCCGTGGGTATTTTACCCCTATCTCAAATAGAAAAAGCTGAATTAAATTAAAATCTTAGCCAAATTTTCAGTGTATTTTTTCCTTAAACATTCGTTCACATCTAAAGCGCAGGCTGATTGCAGGTGTAAGCGAATCGACAGGAGAAAACTATGGGCCACCAAACTTGGAGGTTGGCTGCTGCGCTTCTGATTATGTGCTTGGGTGTGACCACAGAGCAGGCGGTAATGGGCAGTGATGGTTTTAAGAAATGTATCAAGAGTAAAGAAGTTATAGCAGACAAAATGCGCTTTATTGAAACCCAGTTGCGTGTTGCGGTTCTACAGTGCAAAAGTGTTAAAAATGCAGATTTACCTCTGTTGTATAATGATTTTATTCGGGAAAATCGACCATTTTTGGTGAGAACACAGGCCCCACTATTGGCCTATTTGAAGCGGGGGGGCAAACAGCCGCAATTGGTTGAACCTAAGACAGCCGCCAAGGTTAGGGCTTTGCTAACGCCTCAAGAATTGCTGGATAATTATATTCATTATGTTTCTAAAAGGGTCTCTAGCAAAAGTATAAGCGTGCCCCAGTTCTGTGAACGCGCACAAGAGGCAGCAGAAACTTTAGTGAAAGCCACCACATATCCTATTTCGATACTTGATATGCTGCCAGTTACATACCGGCGACCTGCGGACTATTGCAAAACAAGGCAAGGGTAAAAACAAAGTAGGATAAACGGTGTAAGTGATGATTTTGTATGGACGATAAACAAATAAAGGCCCGGAACTTAAGCTCCGGGCCTTTGAATTGGCTCCGCCTGCTGGGCTCGAACCAGCGACAAGCTGATTAACAGTCAGCTGCTCTACCAACTGAGCTAAGGCGGATCAATATCGCGCCGGCACACTGTGCCGCGTTGGAGTGACGCCTTTATACTGAAAAAAAATCGTCTGCCAAGCCCAAAATTACATTTTTGCAAAATAGCCATGCGGCACTCTGTATTTCTCAAAACTCACATATGCATCACACTAAGCTAGGCTACAGTGTTTGTTGATATCATCGGGCCCGGCCAACTAGCGCAGCTGTAAATGGGAACGGTGTTGGACAATCGGAAAAAATAATGTCATACAGTCATAAAATTGACAGCGTTGTCAGGGGCTCTTAGAGCTCGATATAATCGACAATTCAGTGGCTAATAGGGGGATACTAATGGCTTCAGATAAAACGGAAACCACGTCAGGCGCAGAGCCTGTTACAAACATGGGCATGATAGTGCTGATCACAATTGTGGCCACACTGGGGGGCTTTTTGTTTGGCTTTGATAGCGGTGTAATAAATGGCACATATGATGGTTTGCAAGCGGCTTTTGGTAGCAGCGTTGCGGGCGGCGGCTTTAATGTTGCGTCTATGCTTTTGGGCTGTGCTATGGGGGCTTTTCTCGCGGGATGGCTGGCGGATAAGTTTGGACGTCGGACAATCTTATTGGTTGCGGCGGTGTTTTTCATTATCAGCGCTTGGGGCTCTGGTATTGCGGTCACCTCTGGGGAATTTATCTTATATCGATTAATTGGGGGATTCGGAGTTGGAGCAGCCAGTGTTTTGGCTCCCGCTTATATTAGCGAGCTTGCCCCTGCGGCGTACCGGGGTCGCCTAACAACTTTGCAGCAGATAGCGATCATTGTTGGTTTGTTCAGTGCCTTTGTTAGCAATTACCTACTCGCTGAAAGTGCGGGCGGTTCTGTGTCCGTCGCCTGGATGGGCTTTGAAGCTTGGCGCTGGATGTTTTGGATGGAACTCGTACCGGCAGTCATTTTTCTTTTAGCCCTTTTAACCATTCCAGAAAGCCCAAGGTATTTGGTGCTGTCGGGTGCCAGAGACAAAGCCTTGGCAATTCTTGCGCGTTTATTCGCAGGGGCAGCTGCTACGATGGTGGCGGATATTGATGCCTCACTGGCGAGGGACCATCACAAGCCACGTTTTTCAGACCTGCTTGATACCGCCAATGGCAAAGTACGTAAGATTGTATGGGTCGGTATAGGTCTCGCCTCCTTCCAGCAGTTGGTCGGCATAAATGTGGTCTTTTATTATGGCGCAGTTTTGTGGCAGGCCGTTGGGTTTTCTGAGAGCGATGCACTGTTGATCAATATCATATCAGCCGGGCTAAGCATTGCTGCTTGTGTGGTAACTGTGCTGCTGGTGGATAAAATTGGTCGAAAGCCACTGTTGTGGGTTGGGTCATTGGGAATGGCCGTCACCTTGAGCTTGGTTGCCTTTGCCTTCAGTACAGGCACAATTGCAGCAGACGGCACCTTGCAGCTATCAGATGCTATGGGGACACTCGCTTTGGTGGCAGCGAATTTATATGTAGTGTTTTTCAATGGGTCATGGGGGCCTGTGATGTGGGTGATGCTTGGCGAAATGTTTCCGAACCAGATCAGAGGATCAGGCCTTGCAGTTGCGGGCCTTGTTCAGTGGGGCACCAATTTTGCGATCACAATGACCTTCCCTATGATGTTGGCATCAATAGGCCTTGCAGGTGCATACGGTTTTTATGCCTTTAGTGCGTTTGTATCGGTGTGGTTTGTCTTGAAAATGGTGCATGAAACCAAGGGGCTGACCCTGGAAGAAATGGAAGGCTGACACACATCAGAGTGCGGACTTCATTTTTTGAGCGTTCTTGAAGAGCCACACAGGGAAGTAAGTGGAGGCGCGAACGAGAATCGAACTCGTGTACACGGATTTGCAATCCGTTGCGTCACCACTCCGCCATCGCGCCTCGCTAGTGGGTGAAAGACGTATAGGGCTGCGTCTTTTAAGGGTCAAGCGGCTTTTTATGTAAGCTCAGCAGTTTTTACTTTGTTTTTCAGCAATAGGGGCGAAAATTCATTGTTTCTTATGAACCTAATATCTATAAAGCGAGGCAGGATAGCTTAGCCATAAAGTGAAGGTGAAATGCCGTGAGCGATTTTGCAACTGCGCGTACCAGCATGATTGACTGTCAACTTCGTCCAAACGAAGTGAATGATGACCGTATTATTGAGGCCATTCGGGCTGTTCCTCGGGAATTTTATGTCCCGAAAGCCAAACGGTCTATCGCCTATGTTGACGAAGATATCGAAGTCTCCGATGGGCGTTTCTTGATGGAGCCGGTGATATTCGCAAAATTGCTTGTGGCTGCGGATGTAAAACCGAATGATTTGGTTCTAGATGTTGGCTGTGCCACAGGTTATTCGTCGGCGGTACTTGCAGGCCTGTCGGATGCGGTTGTCGCCCTTGAGGAAGATAGCTCACTGTCTGCTATAGCGGAAAAAAAGCTAGGGGAGCAGGGCATCATGAATGTGGCCGTGGTTACTGGCGCACTACACTCGGGTGTTTTAAAGCAAGGGCCTTACGATGTGATCTATATCGAAGGTGCAATTGACGAGGTACCCCAAAAGTTAGTTAAACAGCTTAAAGATGGTGGCCGCTTGGTATGTGTCCTACTTGAAGGTGGTGTGGGCAGGGGCCATATCATTGAAATGCACGACGGCAAAGCATCGGCTCGGAACTTGTTTGATGCCAATGTTGAACCGTTACCGGGTTTTACCCGCAAAGAAGCGTTTGTATTTTAAACAGGTGCATATTTGCCATCATGCTTTACTGCTTTGTACCCTTAAAGCCCGTAGGCATTGATATAGGTTTTATATATGCCAAGGTTAGCCAGAGGAAACACTCTGGAGAAAACTTTGGCCAAGAAAATAAAAAATAAACATAAAACGACAGTGAGGAGCTCAAGGAGATGAAAATGAAAAAGGGGATTGTGTCCCTGATGGCGATAGCCACAGTGATGACAGGATCGTATGCAGTTTCAGCAGATACGTTGGCTGAGGCGCTAGCTGCCGCTTATTCATCAAACCCGCAGTTGATGGCACAACGTGCCGCCCTAAGGGCTACCGATGAAGGTGTGAAGCGGGCCAGATCTGGCTTCATGCCTGACTTTAGCGGTAGTTATACATATTCTGAGACGAAGCGGGATATTACGCCAGATGGTTTGCCTACAATTGCAAGTCCATCAACAAGTGATGGCTATTCAGTAACCGCTTCCCAGAATTTATTTCGCGGATTCCAAGATAAAAATAATGTAGACCAAGCGAAAATGACTGTGAAGGCTGGCCGAGCACAACTTCAATCTGTTGAGCAAAGAATTCTGCTTGAGGCTGTAACCGCTTATATGAATGTTGTTCGGGATGAAGCGACGGTTAGGTTGCGGCTCAATAATATTCAGGTGTTGGAACGCCAGCTGCAAGCGAGCCAAGATCGGTTTAGGGTTGGAGAAGTAACCCGTACTGACGTGGCACAGTCTGAAGCGCGCTTAGAGAATGCCAAATCGGCCTTATTATCTGCTGAGGCGGCACTAGGGGCTAGTCGCGCACAGTACCGTAGGGTTGTTGGACAAACACCGGGTACATTGGAAACTCCGCGCCACAAGCCGGAACTGCCAGTAAATTTGGATGCGGCTATAGAAACAGCCATGCAACTAAGTCCAGGTGTGCTGACTGCTAAACATAATGAAGCCGCTGCGCAATTTGCAGTGAAGACGGCTAAAGGTGCATTATTACCGTCCGTTGGCCTTCAGGCATCTTTTTCCGAGATAGATTCTACTGGTATCAATACCAGCACGCTGCAAACACGTGCTTCAAATACCAAATCATCCACGGTTGGCGTCCGAGTTACTGTGCCTCTATATGCTGGCGGGTCGCGTTACAGTGATATTCGCAGAGCAAAGGAAGTGCGCAGCCAGCGTTTAATGGATATCCGTCAAGCAGAGCGTGTCGCGCAAGAGAATGTATTTGTTGCTTGGGATCGCTACCGTGCTGCTGTGGGGCAGATAAAATCAACAGAAGCTTCTGTGCGGGCGAACCAGATTGCACTCGAAGGCGTGAAGCAAGAAGCTTATGTCGGGTCGCGCACCACACTGGAAGTATTGAATGCTGAGCAGGAACTATTGAATGCACAGGTGTCGCTTGTTCGGGCAACTCGTGATGAAATGGTTGCGGCCTATAGTTTGGTTTCTGCAACGGGGAAATTAACCGCACGCGATCTTGGCCTTGGCGTAGATGTTTATGCTGATAAGTAGGGCTAAACTTTTGGTTAAACCGGAGATTATGTGAAAACTTATCGGTAAATACTTACGCCGAACAGGATGAGATTAAGAAAGGGAGCCGTACGGTTCCCTTTTTTTATGGTGAGAACGTGGCAGAAATACACACTCTTGGGGCTTAACTGCCTTTGATTGTTTAAGAATTATTGACAGGGGAACCGCTAAAAGTTAGTTGTTTCATAGGGATTATCTAACAGTGGCTGTTCAATGAGCGACAACGCATCCGATGATGAACCGACTATGGAAGAGATTTTGGCGTCTATTCGCCGAATAATTTCTGACGAGTCCGACGATGAAGCAATCGAAGACGAGGGCGATGGTGGGCTTGAGGATGAAGCTGAGCCTGAGGTGGAATCTGTTCCAGAGCCAGAGCCAGAGCCGGAACCAGAGCCTGAACCTGAGCCGGCCCCTGAACCAGACCCAGCCCCTGAACCTGAGCCAGAGCCAGAGCCTGAGCCCGTTGTGTTTAATGAGCCTGCGGCAGAACCATTTGCTCCGGCTCCAGCCCCAGAACCTGAAGAAGATGTGTTTGAATTAACGGACTTTGCATCCGAAGGCGATGTGGAGGCAATCGTTTCACCGCCGGTAGAAACTGAGGCGGCGATGAGCTTTTCTCATTTGTCTCACATGATGGTTGCTGGGTATGACGGTGCCGATAATACGCTTGAAGCGCTTGTTCGCACCATGCTGAAACCTATGTTGCAGGGGTGGCTGGACCAAAACTTGCCGCAAATCGTGCAGGATGCTGTGGAACGAGAAGTTGCCCGAATCGCTCGTCGTAAATAGCATACCATTCGTCTTAGATCATACCGTTCGTCATAGATAACGTGTCGTTCGACATCTAGAACATACTCGCGTCGCAAATAAGTAATCATTCAGCCTATGGTTTTTCTAACCAAGCTATGACTTTGTGTCCCTATATAAACTTGATATGACCTTACTGCTTACTGTAGGCCGCGATCATCCCCAGCATGAATGATCAACGTTGGAAAAACAGGCATGTCTGGATAATATGTTTTCACATCGAACATTTCATTGTTGGGTGTGTAGACGATACCGTCAATGATTTGTAGAGGTTCCCCGCTGGCACCGTAAACCGGGGTCATCAGGAGCTGGGCCCTTGTAAAATCAATTACATGTCGGTACTGCGCCAAAAGAGACGCTCCTACAAGCCCATCACGTTTCAGTAGCTGATCAGGAACTTTCTTCGCTATGAAAACGGGAATGTTATTGAATGTTAATTCCCCAAATATTAATTTTATATGGCTTATAATACCTTGGCTGTTCTCATTTCTAGATACTATTTGGCCCTGAAGTGTTGCTTGGCGGTAGTGTCGCTTACTCCATAAAACCATGCTGCCAGGATAGCCTGTATCTAACAAGAGCGCCTTTCTTGTTTTATGGTCTTCCCACGGCATTTGTGAATACAGAATAAGGTGCGGAGTGTGCCCCTCCATATTGAGTTTGGCCTTGGAATTATAATATTTAGAAAGGTCCGTGCCCGGTGTGTATAGCCAAAGTTTTTTTACCCCGGGGTCAATTTCAACCGTATAGTTTCGAAAAAAATCTTGCCCTAATATTACATCATATTCAGCCTCTAACTGAGTGTTAACCAAGGCCTCATCCTTGATCAAAAGCCCGCCCCGACTAGTAAATTCAAAATTACCAGCCCGTATTGTTACCGATTTTATGCGTTGCCCAAGGATTGAACGCCCAACAGCGGGAAAACCGATCACGGCTTCACCGTCTATCTTAGGGCGAAAAGCCTGAAGCTTTTCAGAATGAAAAAATATTGTACTGGTAGCCCCTGTATCAAGAAGCGCATTCAAGGGAACACCGTCTGCTGTCAGTTTAAACTGGATACGGTTGTTCAGGATTGAAATTGACAGTTCAGCCAGTGGGGCGGGTTTTAATTTTTTGCTGGTCTGATCTTTTGCAGCAGCCGCCGCGCCCGTCCAAATTAAACATAAAATCCAAGCAAGCTTTAGCGGGTATGAAACAGTTTTCATAATAACTATCATACTGTTTTTATGCGAAAAAATCAATTTCTTGGCGCTAAACTTTAGTCCAGGAATTTGGGCTTTAAGATATGGTGACTTTTCAGTTTGCTTTCGAGAAGCTACTTCGAGGCTATTCTTTGTTGATGATAACAAATTTTAACTGCGGGTCTTGATTTTTGAAACGCTTGTAAACATAAGTTTCGTTGTTAGGCACATAGAAATGGCCGTCTATGGTATTGGATTTGGTGTTTGCACTATCAAGTAATAATTGCTTATTCCCAAAATCGAAGGCATGACGAAATTGGTTTAAAACATTCGCACCGATGAGACCATCCCGCTCACGGGCCTGTTTTGGAATTGTGGCCCCTATGAAAATAGGCGCAGCAACAAATCTTAACTTTGCAATGTTAAAAGTTGCACGGGTGAAAATACCCTTGTTTTCTTCCCTGAATTTTTCCACATTTGAAGCGCCCGCAGCTTTGCGGAAATGGAAATCGTTCCAAATAATCATCATGCCGGGAAAGCCCGTATCAAGCAAAAGATCTTTTGTTGACGCTGTTTTTTCCCATGGAAGTTTATTCCTGAATTTAATATGGGGGGAGGTGCCCTTCATATAAAGTTTGATACTGGTAACAAACGAGGACTTTAAATTGGTGCCTTTGGCATAAAGCCGCATGATCAATTCACTAGGGTCTAACTCAACTACATATTGGCTGAAAAAATCCTGACCTAAAATGCCATCAAATTTAAAATTTAAACGATCACCAATTGGGGGACGTTTATGGATCAGTAACAAACCGTCCGGTCGGAATGTATGGTCCCCAAACTTAATATCAATGGGTGCTAGACGGCTTCCGGGAACGCTTACATCAAGCGCCGGAAAAAGTATTTGCGCTTTGCCGGTTTCCTTTAGGTCCGCAAATTCATATTCCTCTGATTGAAACAGAGCGGTCGATGTTGCGCCAGTGTCTAGCGCCATGTGCAAACGGTAGTGATCGACTAATATAGTAACCACGGTTCGATTGTGCACACGTTCTATTGGTAGTATCGCAAGCGGTACTGGTGCCTCCTTGGCATCGCTAGGCCCTGATACGGTGATCCAAGTTAGTAAAATCAGACATGCAAGTTTAAATATATGAAATCTGAGCTTTTGGTGCATAGCGCACAGACTTTCCCAAAGGTTTGGACTAAAAACACACGCAAAATTGCTTTGCCACATTGTATTTGAACAGTTTATGTGTGCTTTGTGGGCCTGACTATAAAATATTTCGTGAAATCCATGGCTATATACTCAATCAGGGCTTTTGTTTTGTCGTTAATTTGTGCATTGTGCGGCGCTCTTTTAATAGTAAGATCGCGGACGGAGCTATCAGTGGCCCGTGTGCGCTGTAACGGAATTTAAGCATGCTTGAGAAAACATATTCCCCTGCGGACATTGAAAAAAAGTGGTACGAACATTGGGAAACCTCGGGGGCATTCAAGTGCGGGCTGCGTTCTGAAGCTGAACCCTATGTTATTATCATGCCGCCTCCCAATGTAACCGGCAGTCTTCATATGGGACATGCGCTTGATAACAGCCTTCAAGATGCTTTGATCCGCTTTGAGCGCTTGCGAGGAAAGGATGTTCTGTGGCAGCCAGGCACAGACCATGCGGGCATTGCTACTCAGATGGTTGTCGAACGCCAATTGGATGCTGTGGGCGAAAGTCGCCGTGAGATGGGGCGTGACGCTTTTTTAGAGAAAGTTTGGCAGTGGAAGGCCGAGAGCGGAGGCACAATCACCGAGCAACTGCGCCGCCTTGGTGCGAGTTGCGATTGGTCTCGCGAAGCCTTTACGATGGACGAGCCACGCTCTGCGGCGGTTTTGAAGAAATTTGTCCAGCTTCATAAAGAGGGTTTGCTGTACCGGTCTCAGAGGCTTGTAAATTGGGATCCGAAGTTAAAAACTGCAATTTCTGATCTTGAAGTTGATAGCCGGGAAGTGAACGGTCACATGTGGCGTTTTGCCTATCCACTTGCGGATGGCCCCGTGGACGGCATTTCAGAAATTATCATTGCAACCACTCGCCCAGAGACAATGCTTGGTGACGGTGCGGTTGCGGTTCACCCCTCAGATGAACGTTATAAAAACTTGGTCGGCAAAATGGTGCGCTTACCTATTGCTGACCGACTTATCCCGATTATTGCGGATGAGTATCCCGATCCTGAATTTGGTTCTGGTGCTGTGAAAATCACAGGCGCACATGATTTTAACGATTTTGTCGTCGCGCAGCGCAATGATATTCCCCTTATTAAATTGATGGACGAACAAGCGCGCATGATTTCTACGGCTGAAAATAATGTGCCCTCACATTATGCAGGCCTTGATCGGTTCGAGGCACGCACATTGCTCTTGAAAGAGGTTGAAGAACTAGGGTTTTACAGGGGTGTGGAAGACAAGGTGATTGCACAGCCGTTTGGCGATCGCTCTGGTGTCGTGATTGAACCGATGCTGACAGATCAGTGGTATGTGGACGCTGAAACATTGGCTAAGCCGGCGATTGAGGCTGTAGAGACAGGTAAAACTAACTTCGTTCCGAAAAATTGGGAAAAAACTTACTATGAGTGGATGCGAAACATCCAACCTTGGTGTGTTTCGCGCCAATTGTGGTGGGGGCATCAAATTCCAGCTTGGTATGCACCTGATGGTACAGTGTTTGTTGCTGAAACCGAGGCCGAGGCACAGGCAGAGGCTGATGCTAAATATGGTAAGGGTGTCACACTTGTCCGTGACCCTGATGTGCTTGATACTTGGTTTTCAAGTGCTATGTGTCCATATTCTGATTTGGGCTGGCCAGAGGATACCCCTGAACTAAAGCGCTATTATCCGGGCGCTACACTGGTGACAGGTTTTGATATCATCTTTTTTTGGGTTGCCCGTATGATGATGTCGGGTATGCATTTCATGGGCGAAGTCCCCTTTAAGAACGTCTATATTCATGCGCTGGTACGCGATGAAAAAGGCGCTAAAATGTCTAAATCCAAGGGCAATGTTATTGATCCCCTGGACTTTATCGGCAAATACGGTGCTGACGCGCTTAGGTTCACCCTCATTGCGATGGAAGCGCAGGGCCGCGATATCAAACTGAGTGAAAAGCGGGTTGAAGGCTACCGTAATTTTGCCACCAAGCTTTGGAACGCATCGCGGTTTTGCGAAATGAACGGCATTCATGGCTCTGATAGTACCAAAGCCCCAACGGCCAATCACGCTATCAATAAGTGGATTATCAGCGAAGTGGCCAAAACCACCAGCTCAATCAGTACCGCTTTTGATGCTTTTCGTTTTAATGACGCCGCTGATGCGATTTATCATTTTGCATGGGGAACCTTCTGCGATTGGTATATCGAGCTGGTAAAGCCGGTGTTCTGGGGAGAAGATGAAGCCGAGAAATCAGAAACCCGCGCAGTTGCTGGTTGGGTTCTTGACCAGATTTTAGTTTTGCTTCATCCCTTCATGCCCTTCATTACTGAAGAACTATGGCATTCTACGCGTGAAAATCGGTCCGATGATTTAATAGCGGCTAAGTGGCCCACAGCGTCTGATGTGGATACCAAGGCGGCAGATGAAGTGAATTGGGCGATTAAATTTATCCAGGAAATTCGTTCGACCCGGGCGGAAATGAATGTGCCAGCTGGTGCCAAAGCAACAGCTTTGGTTGTTGGGGCAAGTGATGTTACAGCAGAACGGCTTTGTGCTTGGCAGGATATGATCTGTCGTTTGGCGCGACTTGAAAAAGCAGATATTGCTGAAAATGTGGATAGCAAAGGCGCGGCGCAGTTGGTCGTAGATGAGGCCACAGTTTATCTGCCACTTGCGGACTTGATGGATCTAGAAGCAGAAAAAGCCCGCTTAGGTAAAAGCTTGGATAAACTAGCGAAGGAAGCGGGGGCTTTGCGTGGTAGATTAGGAAACGAAAAATTTGTTGCAAAAGCTCCGCCAGCCGTTGTTGCGGAATCAAAAGAGCAATTAGCCAGCTTGGAAGCCCAAATTGAGAAAACAGAGGATGCGGTCAAGCGTCTGGGCTAATATGTTTTTTGGGGATAATTTATGAGATGCAGCATTATATTTATTTTGGACATTCTCCGTGTTAGTTAGTGTCGCACCCGAGGCTATGTTTGATGAAATGATTGCTGCATGGCAGGCTTTGCCTTGTCCTGATGGCTTTAAAGTACCTCAGAAAAAATCATTTTCTCCTACAATGCTTCGGTCTCATCTTCAAAATTTGGGTATTGCGGAGCATGTTGGTTCAGGTCGAATAGTCATTCGCCTCGCAGGTACCAATAGCCGGGAATTTTGGGGCGAAGAAGTTACCGGTGCGCATTATGATGCTTTTCCGGGCGGGGCACCGGATTCTGCTCTTATGCCGCCAGAAATACTGCAAGCTTTATTCACGCTACCATGTGGGATGAAAAGCCATAGGGGCGGGAAGGATCATGAAGGCAATGATTGGCTGTGTGATATTTTAAGCTTACCCTTGGCGGCGCAAGACGGAGAAGTGAAATATTTGCTCTATGGATATAGGGTTTTTCCCTCTGATCCTGAACAGTTGCAAGCATGGGAACCCGGGTTTGCAGACTTAAAAACAGCCCACCTTCTGGGCGCAGAGTTTATCGACATAGGCTTTGGGACCCCTGAGTGATCATGTAGCCAAATCAGACGCAGATGATAGCCATTTCAGCGTAATAATATTTCAATAAATATCCATTTTCCTATTCGATAATTATCGACACTTGTGTGTTTGACCAGTAAAGTCATGGCTGATTCGTAAGGGTGATTGACCCTAACATGTTTGGAGCATCCTAATGGCGACCTATCGATCTTTAACCACAACAGCGGGCCGAAACATGGCAGGTGCCCGCGCACTTTGGCGTGCTACGGGTATGAAAGACGGTGATTTTAACAAGCCGATCATCGCAGTGGTTAATAGTTTCACCCAGTTTGTACCGGGCCATGTCCATCTGAAAGACCTTGGGCAGATGGTCGCGCGCGAGATTGAGGCTGCTGGTGGCGTGGCGAAGGAATTTAATACTATCGCTGTTGATGACGGTATTGCTATGGGTCATGACGGTATGCTTTACAGCCTCCCGAGCAGAGAGATCATCGCAGACAGCGTAGAATATATGGCAAATGCCCACTGCGCCGATGCGCTAGTCTGCATTTCCAACTGCGATAAAATAACGCCGGGCATGTTGATGGCTGCACTTAGGTTGAATATTCCTGCTGTGTTTGTTTCTGGCGGTCCGATGGAAGCGGGTGAAACTGATACGGATGACGGCATACGCAAGCTTGATCTTGTGGATGCCATGGTTGATGCTGCTAACCCTGCGGTAGCAGATGCTGATGTGGCACAGATTGAACGCTCAGCATGCCCAACATGTGGGTCCTGTAGTGGTATGTTCACAGCCAACAGCATGAATTGTCTCACTGAAGCACTTGGTCTTGCGCTACCGGGCAACGGTACTATTTTGGCCACTCACGCTGACCGAAAACATTTGTTCCTGACGGCTGCACGTTTGATTGTGGACATCACTAAACGCCACTATGAAGAGGGTGATAATAGTGTTCTTCCGCGCTCTGTCGCTAATTTTGAAGCATTTGAAAATGCTATCGCACTTGATATTGCCATGGGCGGGTCAACCAATACAGTGTTGCATTTGTTAGCAGCAGCGCATGAGGGTGACGTGGATTTCACGGTTGAGGATATTGACCGAATGTCACGTAGCGTACCAAATTTGTGCAAAGTTGCCCCGGCGACAAACAAATATCATATTCAAGACGTTCATAGAGCCGGGGGCGTTTTTGGAATTCTAGGTGAACTAGACCGTGCCGGACTTATTAACCGAGAGAGCCCAACGGTTCACTGCGCTACGATCGGACAAGCAATTCAACAGTGCGATGTGATCACAAATGAGGATGCAGATCTTCAGCATTTCTTTAAAGCGGCGCCCGGCGGCGTTCCAACACAAGAAGCTTTCAGCCAATCATGCCGCTATGAGGAGCTGGATTTGGACCGTGAAGGTGGTTGTATTCGCTCGAAAGAACATGCTTATAGCCAAGATGGCGGCCTTGCGGTTCTGTTTGGGAATATCGCGATTGATGGCTGTATTGTTAAAACGGCGGGTGTGGATGATGGCTGCCTTCAATTTGCAGGGCGTGCAAGAGTGTTTGAAAGTCAGGACGCGTCTGTAGAGGCAATCTTGGCAGGAGAAATCGTCGCAGGGGATGTGGTGGTTATTCGGTATGAAGGCCCGCGCGGCGGTCCGGGAATGCAAGAAATGCTGTATCCAACCAGTTACCTGAAATCAATGGGCCTTGGTAAAGACTGCGCCTTGTTAACCGATGGCCGATTTTCCGGTGGAACAAGTGGACTTTCTATCGGGCATGTTAGCCCTGAGGCTGCAGAGGGCGGCGCAATCGCACTTATAGAGGAGGGCGACACCATTGAGATCGATATACCCGCGCGCAGTATCCATGTTTGCATCAGTGAAGAAGAAATGAACAAGCGCCGGAGTTTGATGGAAGAAAAGGGCGATACTGCTTGGAAGCCCTCAAAAGAACGCCCCCGTAAAGTCACCAAGGCTTTGCGAGCGTATGCTTCGATGGCCACCTCTGCCAGCCAAGGCGCAGTGCGGAAAATTTAGCTTTGCAACCTCTTTGTGGGGTGTGAGTTCTTGTTCAGGACCTTTTCTTTTTATCAGAAACTAGGCTAGGCTGCTTAAAATTAAGGAGCAAGTGATGCGCTTTTATTTAAAATTTTTGGTCCTAATGCCGTGGATGGGCTTTGCGGCAAGTGCGCAGCAAGTGACCCCGGGAGACCTGATTGGCAACACACCCTATGAAAGCCCAAGCTGCACTCTGAAGGATCATCACGAATTTGATTTCATGCACGGGGCATGGGATTTACGCCTGATGGTGGACGGCAAATGGATGCCTGGTGGATACTCTATTCACAAAGCCGCACTGGGTGGCTGTGTGTCTTTTGATATTATCTCTTTTGAAAATCTAGATAGCTTTTACAAAGGCCTGACTGGGCGTACTGGTTATGCAGGTTTTGCAGTGTCTAGTTATGATAAAAAAGCAGGCAACTGGCACCAGATATGGCATGACGATATGGGCAGTACTGTTGCAAGTTTCCGTGGACGAAGGTTTAAAGATGGTATGCGCTTTGTTGGCCATGCTCCGGGGGAGAATGGAACAGAATTACAGCGTTTAGAGTGGAAAATCACAGGGCAGGATATTCGAGAATATTCTATGGATATGTCCACCGACGGCGGCCAAGAATGGACCAGAATTATTACGGTGCAAATGGTACGTCAGAAAAATTAGAATCTACCAAGGCCGTCTTGAGACGCAAGAACCCTATCCTCAATAACGTTATAAAACAAATGGTTAGTCTATATCTAGGGAAACCCATACGGGGGTATGATCGCTTGGTTTTTCTTTCCCGCGAGGGATGCGGTCCACTTTGCAATCGAGAAGCAAGTCAGAAGCTTGGGCAGATAAAAGCAGATGATCAATCCTGATGCCATTATCTTTTTGCCATGATCCACGTTGAAAATCCCAGTAACTATAGCAGGCGCCTGTTGGTGTGATTTGGCGCTGCGCATCGGTATAACCAAGGTATAAAAGGCTTCTAAAACGGGCACGGCTTTCTGGCTGTGTAAGGGCGTCATCTACCCACCCTGCGGGGTTGTAACAATCTATGTCGTGGGGGATTACATTATAATCCCCAGCCAGAACCGTTGGCATTTCCCTCGCGAGCAAGTGTTCGGCATGGGCCGTTAACCTGTCCATCCACTGAAGTTTATAATCAAATTTTGGACCGGGTCGTGGGTTGCCGTTAGGCAGATAGATAGAAGCGACGCGAACACCCTTAATTGTCCCCTCGATATAACGTGCCTGGTCGTCATCAGTGCAAGGGCTACCATCAAGGGCAGGGAGGCCGCGCTGAATATCAGTGATGGGGTGTTTTGACAGGAATGCCACACCGTTGAACGCTTTTTGACCGTGCGTTTCTACAGTCCAGCCTGCGGCTTCAAATTCAAAGCGAGGGAAAGTTTCGTCAGTGCTTTTGATTTCCTGCAAGCAGACTACATCAGGCTGGAAGTCTTCAAGCCATTCTAAAAGCCGAGGTAGGCGAGCCTTGATACCGTTGATATTAAAAGTTGCGATTTTCACAAGGCAAGCTCCGCTGAGAAAGAGATAGGAATGCGTTTAACGCAGGATACGGCAATGCTAGATAGAAAAAGATGACCCGCACCCGCAGGAGGCCGTCGCATTCGGGTTGACAACTTGAAACGACGCGCCAACGAGGTCTTCCACATAATCAACCTCTGATCCCGTTAGGTACAAAAGCGACATACCATCAACTAACATAGTGACGCCACCGCGCTCTACGACAATATCATCGGGCTTTTGCTCGGTGTCAAAATCAAAGCCATATTGAAATCCACTACAGCCACCGCCGGAAACAGTCAGCCGGAGCATAAGATTAGGCTTGTTTTGTTGACGGATCAATTCGGCAACACGAACAGCAGCGCGTTCACTTAGGCTTACCGGAGTGCTGTTGTTATTTTGTTTTGAATTTTGGGTCATATTTAAAAGCTCACAACTGAATATGCCTTGTATGTAAGCACAGCTGCAAGAAAGATCAATTCAAGAGGTGAAAATGCTGCTTAGTTTTAGCTTAGTGCACCGTGCATAACGGCCTTGCTAAAATTAAAAGCCAAGAGAAGGCTATCGATTTTCTCGTGAGGCTCGTCCAGTGAAAATGGCAGTACGAGAACGCTAAAACCGATTGGCCTATTGGATTCGAGTGTAAATTTCCCTTCAAAATATACCGGATGATCACTATTTTTAGCTTGATCCAAAATATTTTTAATCACTTTGCGGACATTCTCGTTTGAGGGGGCAACCAATTGTTCCTCACCGTCGGCTAATTTAAGAATTTCCGAAACGGCCGTTCCTGTCAGGCGATCAGCGTAGGTTTCATTCTCGTCAACGGCAACAATAGCGAGTTGCGGTAGATACTTCGGGAAATTTTGTGGGCGAAAATCACGCTTAGAGGGAAATCGCTTATCCTGTTGAATTTGTTGCCAGTGTTCCAGAATATGCTCTTGAAATTCAGCTTGAAAAGCTGGATTTTCCGTGTCTATCGTTTGCATGGTACTTATCATCCCAGCAGACTAGTTAACAAATAGTTAACGCGCAAGCATCATATTAACTAATTGTTAATATATTGAAGCAAGCCTCTCTATGACAGCTCTGAATTGCCGTCAGAAAAATGAATTTGCGGAATCAGTTGCCCTTCGAATTGCAGCCAGATACTGTGCGCAAAACCATGTTAATTCCACACGTTCCGGAGAGAATATTATGAGCGATGCACAGGCGTCCTATGAAGACATATTGGCCCCCTATGCCTGTAAGCCATCTGAAAGCCGTGGCCGTTTGGTGTCAGAGCCTGAAACCCCGAGCAGGAGCTGTTTTCAGCGGGACCGGGATAGGGTGATACATTCATCTAGTTTTCGCCGTTTGAAGCATAAAACACAGGTTTTTGTTTATCACGAGGGCGATCATTACCGGACACGTTTGACCCATTCCCTTGAAGTCTCGCAGATTGCACGTTCAGTTTGTCGTTCAATGCGTCTGAATGAAGACTTGGGCGAGGCTTTGGCGTTAGCCCATGATTTGGGACACCCTCCCTTCGGGCATGTTGGCGAAATAACACTCAACGACTGTATGAAAGACCATGATGGCTTTGACCATAACGCGCAGTCCCTTCGGTTACTGACTGTATTAGAACGCAAATATGCTTCATTTGATGGATTGAACCTAACGTGGGAAACTCTCGAAGGTTTGGCCAAACATAATGGACCGCTTTTCAAAAAAGCTATTAATCCTGCCAAGCCTCCATCGGACCTCGCGTTTGGTTTTAGGGAATATCTGCCCAGACAAGATCTGGAACTGCATACATATGCCAGTGCTGAGGCGCAAATCGCCGCCCTTGCCGACGATATAGCCTATTCTAGCCATGACTTAGATGATGGCCTTAGGGCAGGGCTGTTTGAGTTTGAAGAATTAAAGGCTATTCCGGTTGTTGCGCAGTTGATTGATGAAGTAATGCTTACTTATCCCGGTGCTGCACGCGATATTTTGATCCATGAACTTGTACGCCGTATGATCAACCGTATGGTAGCCGATATGATGGTGGAAAGTTCGCGCCGTATCAGGGAACTTGACCCCCAATGCCCTGACGATATTCGGGCTGCTGACCAGCCTGTGATTGCTTTTGGTCGGAATATGGGGAATGCGGTGAAAGAGCTTAAATCCTTCCTATTTGGGCGCATGTACCGGCACTATTTGGTCAACCGTATGGGCAGTAAGGCAAAAAGAGTGGTGACAGATCTGTTCAATCTCTATATTTGCGAGCCGGAATGCTTGCCAACGGAATGGGCCGAACGTGCAGGGGAACCAAATAGCGCAGAAACTGCTAGGGTAACCGCTGATTTTATTGCCGGAATGACCGATAGGTTTGCCTTTAGTGAACATGCGAAACTCTTTGATTTAACCAGAGTAACACTATGAATGTATTTACCCATTTTCGGGGCCTTCTTGATGCAGAGCTAGCTGCCCTCGCGGCATCAGGTGACTTGCCCGAAACTTTGGAAACCAAAAATATTGCCGTTGAACCGCCACGCGATAGAAGCCACGGGGATATTGCCACCAATGCAGCCTTGGTGCTTGCCAAGCAAGCCCGGCGCAAACCACGCGATATTGCTGAACTGTTGGCCCCTCGGCTTGAAACTCTTAACGAGGTTGAAACTGTTGAGGTTGCAGGACCGGGCTTTATCAATTTACGGCTATCGTCTGATTTTTGGCAACAACAAATTAAACTGATTTTGTCGGCTGGCACCAATTATGGTGCTAGCAATATGGGCGGCGGCGAAGCGGTGAATATTGAATATGTTTCAGCCAATCCAACGGGACCATTACATGTGGGCCACACGAGGGGGGCGGTATTCGGCGATGCGCTGGCAAACCTTCTTTCTAAAGCTGGCTATAGTGTTACCAAAGAGTATCTGATTAACGATGCTGGTGGGCAAATTGACGTGCTCGCACGCTCGGCTTATTTGCGTTACTGCGAGGCACATGGTCGCGATATAGGGACAATTCCTGAAGGGCTATACCCGGGTGAGTATCTGATACCTGTTGGTGAGATGCTGAAAGAAAAATACGGCGAAAAATGGCTGGACACGGACGAAAGCAATTGGCTTTCTATCATCCGAGATGAAGCCACAGATGCTATGATGGATCTTATTCGGGAAGATTTGGCGGCACTAGGTGTCAAGCAGGATGTGTTTTTCTCGGAAAAAACTTTGCATAAAGACGGCAGCATTCATCAGGTGATTGATGAATTGCGCAAGCGGGGCCATATCTATGAGGGTGTGCTAGAGCCTCCTAAGGGCAAAAAAGCCGATGATTGGGAAGCGCGCGAACAAACTCTGTTTCGGGCAACCGATTTCGGAGACGATGTGGATCGGGCTCTGCAAAAATCTAATGGAGATTTCACCTACTTTGGCGCCGACATCGCTTATCATTTTAACAAGTATCAACGCGGCTTTAAAAGCATGATTGATGTTTGGGGGGCTGACCACGGCGGCTATGTCAAGCGGATGCAATCAGCAGTTAAAGGGCTTGCTGATGATGGCGATTTAGACGTGAAAATTTGTCAGTTGGTACGACTGTACCGAGATGGTGAGCCGTTTAAAATGTCTAAACGCTCGGGTAATTTCATCACGCTCAGGGACGTGGTGGATGAAGTGGGACGTGATGTGACACGCTTTATCATGCTCACGCGTAAAAATGATGCACCGTTGGATTTTGATTTTGCCAAAGTGACAGAACAGTCCAAAGACAATCCGGTATTTTATGTGCAGTACGCCCATGCACGGATTTTCTCTGTTATCCAGAAGGCTGCAGCCGCATTTGAAGGGCTTGATACGTCCAATGAGGCGCTTGGCCGCGCTAATCTATCTCGGCTTGTCAGTAAGGGCGAGATTGAGATGATTAAACAGTGCGCTGCATGGCCCCGTATGGTGGAAGCCGCCGCCGAAGCACATGAACCGCACCGGATTTCATTTTTTCTCTATGATCTTGCATCAGAGTTTCATACCTTTTGGAATAAAGGAAATGATGATCCCTCGCTGCGGTTCATTATTGAAGGCGACCAAGAGATTACCGAGGCGCGCCTTGCGCTAATCCGCAGTGTTGCATTAATAATTGCAAGTGGCTTGGAAATGCTGGGGGTAAAGCCCGTGGAGGAAATGCGCTAAATGACTGGTGATGATATCGGTGGGGAACGCAGAGACGGTTCTGGTGGAAAAGATATTCCGCCTTGGCTCCAGCCTGTGCCGATAGAAGAAACCAGTGCAGAGAACGGGCCAAGTAAAAAGCTATTGTTTGCTGGTATTGCAGCGGCGATTGTGATCCTTGGCCTATTTGTAGCTGTAATTCTGTATCTTTATGAAGGCTCTGGCCAGCAAGACCCGCTCTATGTTCAGGCGCCCACGCAGACACTGAAGGAAAAGCCTGCCGATCCACGCGGTATGGATGTGAAACATCGAGACAAAAGCATCTACGAGCAAGGTGAAGGCCTTCAACCTCGCAGTGAGGTGGAGCTTGGCCCTCAGGCAGAAATTCCTATTGCCAAAATTCCAGACGATCCGGTGGGGGATGCTATTGAGGCTTTGGAAGAAAATACCCCGAGCGTTGATGAAAAAACTTCTGAGCCCCCAAGTGCAAAGACTAAGAATTCAAAAAGCGCAAAAGATAAGCAACCGGAAACAACGGGTGAAGGTCTGAAAACAACGCCTGCCGAAAGTGATTTAAAAGTTACCGACGAAAAAGCCAAGGATACATTGGCGTACCGTGTACAGTTGGGAGCGTATGCCAGCAAAAAGTCAGCAGCTCGGGCATGGCGTTCGGCAAAAGGTAAATTCAGGACCGTACTTGGCGAAAAGACACCTGATTACGAGGCAGTGCAAACTGCTGACCGCACGCTATACCGCCTGCGTGTAGGGCCTTATGCCACACGGGCAGCCGCTGATCAGGTCTGCCTTGTGCTGCGAGCAGAAGCACAGGCCTGCATCGTAGTAAATCCCTAAGGATAGCCCATGAAACCGGTTATATTCGGCTGTGCAGGGCCGGTCCTTAGCGATCAAGAGCGTTCATTTTTCAAGAAGGAAAAACCGGCAGGCTTTATCCTTTTTTCGCGCAATATAGAAACCCCTTTGCAAGTTGCTGCTCTGACAGCAGACCTTAAATCAGCTGTCGGTCGTCATAAAGTGCCGATCCTGATTGATCAGGAAGGCGGGCGCGTTCAGCGCATGACAAGGCCTCACTGGCGCAGCTATCCGGCTATGCAAGTGTTTGGTGATATGGCCAAGCGTGATCCTACATTGGCCGCAAGTGCGCTCAGGTTAAACTGTCGATTGATCGCGGATGATCTACGCCGCGTTGGCATCAATGTGAATTGTCTGCCACTTCTTGATATGCCGCAGTCAGACGCAGATAATATCATTGGAGACCGCGCTTTTTCAAGAGACGGGACACTTGTGGCTGCTCTTGGGCGTATAGCCATTGAGGCCCTGAAAGAAGGCGGTGTGTTGCCTGTGGTCAAACATATGCCAGGGCATGGTCGCGCCCGTGTTGATAGCCATAAGGCTTTGCCCGTCGTGGATACCCCGCTCAGTGAACTGGAACAAACAGATTTTGAACCCTTTAGAAAGCTGAAAGACGCAGCCTTTGGAATGACGGCTCATATTATCTACAGCGACATTGACCCTGATCATGTCGCAACTCTGTCACGCTTGCTGATTGCGCGCATTATCCGTATGAAAATAGGTTTTACTGGCCTTTTAATGTCTGATGATCTGTCAATGAAAGCTCTTGATGGGGAAATCGGAGACTTAGCGGCCTCTGCGATTGATGCAGGTTGTGATTTAGCTTTGCACTGCAATGGCAATCTGGATGAAATGCAAGCGATTGCGCGGCGGTTATGCCCGTCTGAAAATAATATGGAAAAGCGGATTGCTGATTTGGTGCGAGATGTTGAGTGCTCCCCAACTGCCGATAGGGGTGACCTTACCCGTCGTTATGACGATTTAATGTTAAAGTTTTAGGAGCCATAAGTGCCCGATATTTCTGAAAGTCTATTTTTGATCAGCATAATGGCCCTGCCTTTTTTATTGGCAGTTACGCTTCATGAGGCAGGTCACGCCTTTGCTGCCCACTATCTTGGCGATACAAGCCAGCGCAATAGTGGGCGGCTTTCGTTAAATCCGCTGGTCCATCTTGATCCATTTGGGACTGTTATTTTGCCACTGATCGCGATTTTTACAGGGTTCCCCTTTTTAATTGGGTACGCCAAACCTGTGATGGTGCAGCCGCAGCATTTCAAAAAAATGCGCAGAGACATGATTTTAGTCGCCTTGGCAGGCCCTCTGGGAAATTTAGCTGTCGCGATATTTTGTGCTTATATTTTGCGCTTCGGGCAAAATTATGGCTTAGACAGCAATTCATGGCTGATGCAAACCATGATATATGGTGTTTTTATGAACTGCCTCTTTATGGTATTTAACTTATTACCAATCCCACCACTTGATGGGGGTGGTATTGTTGAACAAATCTTGCCCTATGATATGGCGATAAAGTACCGATCAATCTCGCGCTACGGCATTTTCATTCTTATGGCGATTGTTGTTTTCGCTCGGCCTGTTATCTTATGGCCCACACTTTTTATGAGCGAACTCGTGGCAAATTTAGTTGGCGCACCTTGGATATAGATTTTGAAGAAGATAGTCCGGTCTCTGACCGTATAGCGGCTGCTAAGGCAGATCCTGATCAACTTGTCCTTGATATGGACGGGTTTGAAGGTCCGCTTGATGTCTTGCTTACATTGGCGCGCGCTCAGAAGGTGGATTTGGCGCAAATATCGATTTTAGAACTGGTCGAACAGTTTTTGGAATTTGTTGCGGCTGCACGTAAGATACGGCTTGAGCTTGCGGCAGATTATTTGGTGATGGCCGCATGGCTTGCTTATCTGAAATCCCGCCTTTTGTTACCAAAAGACCTAGACGCAGAAGAACCTTCAGCCGAAGATTTAGCTTTCCGCTTGCATTTAAGGCTTCAGCGCCTTGAAGCCATGCGCGAAGCTGGCGCTCAGATTATGGGCCGTAACAGAATGGGCCGTGATGTTTTTCGGCGCGGTAGCCCCGAAGGCCTGAAAATCCTCAAGCGCGGTACGTATGATGTAACACTTTATGAACTGCTGAAGGCCTACGGCGATAACCGGCAGCGGTTTTCAATCACCGAGATTAAAATCGAGCGTAGGCCTGTGGTATCTCTCGAGGATGCACTGGAGCGTCTTTCTGCTTTGATTGGGGATACTTTTACCTGGGCACAGTTGGGAGAGTTTTTGCCCAAAGAAATGAAAGATGCCCGGCACAGAAAATCAGCGCTTGCAAGCATGTTTGCGGCCAGCTTAGAACTGGCCCGTCAAGGTCAAGCAGATTTACGCCAAATGGAAACTTTTGGACCGATTTATTTACGCCAACGTCAAACGGAAGATAGCCTCTTGGGGGCAGCACAGAATGACACATAATATTGATATACAGCCTGAGGTGCTTTCTGAACAAGCTCCAGACCAGACAAGTGATGCTATGCCGGATCGCTCTCTTGAACATCAGCGCATGGTTGAGGCCGTTTTATTCGCTGCTGAAACGCCGCTTTCGGTCAGTGATATTGAAGATCGCTTGCCCGGCGGTGCCGAAATCGAACGCCATCTTGATGCCTTGATAATTGACTATGCTAACAAGGGCGTGAATTTGGTCCGTGTGGCGGGGAAATATATGTTCCGCACTGCTGATGATCTGTCTTTTTTGTTACGCCGGGAGGTTGACGAGCCCCGCAAACTATCGAGGGCTGGTGTGGAAACTTTGGCGATCATCGCTTATCATCAGCCTGTCACGCGAGCAGAGATTGAAGATATTCGCGGCGTCACCATATCTAAAGGCACACTGGATGTGTTGATGGAAGCTGGCTGGGTTCGTATGCTTGGGCGGCGCAAAACACCGGGCCGGCCCGTAACATATGGCACGAGTGAAGAGTTTTTAGTGCATTTTGGTATTGAAACCATTAAAGATTTGCCGGGCTTACAGGATTTAAAGGCCGCTGGGCTTTTGGATAGTGTTGATACAGCTCTTGATAAGATGGGCGGCATGCCGGGACCAAGCACAGCAGACGGCGAAGAAGAGGATGGCGAAGGCGAAGCTGATCAGATTGATCTGGAAGACGCCATCGCGGATTCTGAACGTAATGAGGCTTCTGACAGTGGTGCTGATGCAGGAAATGATACTGTTGAAGAGGTTTTGACCGATACAGCGGACGACGACAAAATTGATACTTAAAGGCTGGCGAGTGCCAGCGGTGATTGATAGCCAGCAGTTTGCTTGGCATAGGGAGAGGAAAACCAATGTTCCCAGGTTGGATACAAATCGCACTCGTGGTGCTTTTGCTGGTATTGCTTTTTGGGCGCGGAAAAATTTCTGCACTCATGGGGGATGTAGCAAAAGGCATCACCAGCTTTAAAAAAGGCATGAAAGAGGGCATGGAAGAAGAGACCCCAGCCCCGAAACCGGTTGCCGATAATAGAACTATTGACGGTGAAGCGGTGAATGTATCGGAAGATACGAAAGAGAAGTCCTAGAGTTTACCCCTCTGTGGCGTATTGCGCTTTGTGGTTAGCTGGAGTCTCTTTTTATGTTTGATATCGGCATGATGGAAATGCTTGTTGTGGGCGTGTTGGCACTTGTTGTGGTCGGCCCTAAAGAGCTGCCTAAATTGCTACGCACGATTGGTGGGCTTTACCGTAAACTGCGCGAAATGACCGCAGAATTCCGGGAGGGCGTTCAAAGCCTTGCAGCAGAAGCCGAGCGTGAGCTTGATCCCTTTGAAGATTTACGCAAGTCAGAAGGTATCCATCCAGGTATGAGCCCAGAAGAAATTACGGACCATATCCTTGCTAACAAAAAGGCCGATGCAAGCCCCGACCAAGCCAAGAAAAAGGCAGTGCAAGCCTCTAACTCGGATGTGTCTATATCTACAGCCTCCCCCAAAGAGGCACCCAACCCCGATCAAGAACAGACAAAGACGCCTAAAGGACCAAAATCATGATGGGGCCAGAGGCATTCGAAGGGGATGATGATACAGCCAAGCCAGACATCATCGACGCAGAAGAAGATGAAGTAGAGGCAAGCCGAGCGCCACTGTTGGATCACCTTAATGAACTACGCTCAAGATTGATCAAAGTGATCTTGGGAATGATCGTGGCTTTCGGTATTGCGCTGTATTTTGCCGATGGAATTTTCAATATTCTCGCCAAGCCATACCTGAATGCTCAGGCGGACGGAGAAATCCGGCGCATGATTTTCACCCATTTAACGGAAGGTTTTTTCGTTAAGTTGAAAGTGGCTCTGTACGGCGCTTTTATGGTGACTTTCCCACTGATAGCTTTGCAGATTTGGAAATTTGTTGCGCCTGGGCTTTATAAGGACGAACGACGCGCATTTTTGCCGTTTCTTTTGGCTACCCCTTTGCTGTTCGCGATGGGTGCATCTTTGGCTTATTTCCTCGTCATTCCTTGGGCTTGGGAATTTCTTCTTAGTTTTGAACAAGTGGGCGGAATGGGCGCTGTAGAAATTCAGGCCGAACCCAAAGTTAGTGAATATCTTGCTCTGGTGATGCAGATGATTTTTGGCTTTGGTGTGGCGTTTTTGCTGCCTGTTGCCCTAACGTTGATGGGCCGTGCAGGTATTGTAAGCGCTGATGGCCTTCGCAGTAAACGCCGTTATATGATTGTTGGTACATTCCTCGTGGCAGCTTTTTTAACGCCGCCAGACCCCATTAGCCAAATCGCGCTTGGCATCCCTATGTTGCTGCTTTATGAGCTGTCCATTCTGTTAATTGCTGCCACTGAAAAGAGGCGCGCAGAAGAAGCTGCAGAAGAAGCTGCTGAAGAAAACAGCGACGATGACAATGAAATCAATAAAAAAGACGGTAACGCCGTTTAATAGAGCCCCCTTAATAACACGGAACAAGTGCCATGTTTGATCTGAAATATATTCGTGAGAATCCTGCTGATTTTGATGCTGCCCTTGCGCGCCGAGGAGAGGCGCCGCGCTCAGACGAGATTTTAGCGATGGATGCTTCTCATAGAGAAGTGATCACCCAAGCACAGGCAGTTCAAACTCGTAGGAATGAGGCCTCGAAGCTTATTGGGCGTGCCAAAGGGCAGGGCAAGGAAGATGAAGCCACGGCTTTGATGCAGGAAGTGAGCGCCTTAAAAGGGAAGCTGGCAGACCTTGAAGAAGCAGAGCGTGTGCAAGGTGAGGCATTAACAAATCTGCTGATGACACTGCCGAACATGGTTTACAGCGATGTCCCGGACGGTGACGATGAAGATGCCAATCTGGAAATGCGAAAATGGGGCGCACCGAAAAACTTCGATTTTGATGCCAAAGAACATTATGAGCTCGGTGAAGCGCTGGGCATGATGGATTTTGAGCGTGCGGCTAAAATGTCTGGCTCTCGCTTTTCTATTTTGCGCGGGGGGTTGGCGCGGCTTGCGCGGGCTCTTGGTCAATTTATGCTTGATCTACACACCGACGAGCACGGTTTTGAAGAAATGCAAACACCCGCCTTAGTGCGCTCAAGTGCTATGCTTGGAACGGGGCAATTGCCTAAATTCGCTGACGATGCCTTTCAAACCACATCGGGGCATTGGTTGATATCCACATCAGAGATAACGCTGACCAATTTTCATGCTGGAGAAATTTTGGATGAAGCGAGCCTGCCGCTGCGCTTCACATCTCTCAGCCAGTGTTTCCGTTCTGAAGCAGGGTCTGCTGGGCGCGATACACGCGGCATGATCCGTCAGCACCAGTTTGAAAAAGTGGAAATGGTGGCCGTTACAACGCCTGAGAAATCCGATGAGGAGCTTGAACGCATGACCGGGTGCGCCGAAGAAGTTCTGAAGCGCTTGCATCTACCGTACCGCGTTGTGAAGCTTTGCACTGGTGACATTGGCTTTGGTGCGCGCCGGACATACGATATCGAAGTATGGTTGCCGGGGCAGGGAAAATACCGCGAGATTTCAAGCTGTTCGGTTTTGGGTGATTTTCAGGCACGCCGCATGAAGATGCGCTGCCGACCAAAAGGGGAAAAGAAAACCCGCTTTGTCCATACGCTTAATGGCTCAGGCCTTGCGGTTGGCCGGACCTTGATTGCGGTGATTGAAAATAATCAGCAGGCAGACGGCACTATTCGTATTCCTGAGGTGCTGCGTCCCTATATGGGCGGGCTTGATGTGATCGGGGGTTAAGGGTGGCTATTTCTCCTGCACGCATCTTGATTTCAAACGATGATGGCATTGGCGCTAAAGGGCTGGCCGTTTTGGAACGTGTGGCGCGGCAATTTACGGACGATGTATGGGTGGTAGCCCCTGAAACAGAACAGTCTGGGGCTGGGCATTCCTTAACTTTGAACAGTCCACTTAGGCTGCGAAAACTTGATGAAAAACGCTGGGCTGTTTCTGGAACACCAACGGACTGCGTTATGATGGCGGTCAATAAAATCATGAAGGATAATTTGCCAACACTTATTCTCTCAGGCATCAATCGAGGTGGTAATTTGGCCGAAGATGTAACTTATTCCGGCACGGTTTCCGTGGCGATGGAAGGCACTTTGGCAGGGATACCATCAATAGCCATGAGCCAATGTATCCGCCCGGATCAATCGGTGAAATGGGCAACAGCTGAACATTTCGCACCAGACGTTATTAAAAGCCTGATCGCCCAAGACTGGCCAAATGATGTGTTGATGAACGTGAATTTCCCCGCTTTCCCAGAGCAAGACGTTCAGGGTATTTGCACGACCGAGCAAGGGCGGCGTGAAATGATCGGCAATAATTTGGAAGAGCGCACAGATCCTAGGGGATTTAAATATTACTGGTTTGGTTTAGGCCGTGAAGTTGGGCTTCCGGGACACCAGCAGGATATCAAGGCAGTGCGCGAGAAATGGATATCAGTGACCCCGCTTCACTTAAACCTTACGCACCAAAAAGCTCGGGAAATGCTTGAAAAATCAATTGATCAAACGTTCACCCGCTAGGGGTTTTGACTTAATATTTTCAATATGTTGCCCCTTGTGTTTGTTGACGCTATCTTGGTTTCTATGAGGGGAATCCTGCAAATATCACAGCCTTTGAAGCCAGCCGCCGTTTTACTGTCGGTTGCTTTTCTGTTGAGTGCCTGCTCTGGACCGCAAACGGTTCTGCCCTCTGAAATTGAACCAGTTTACCGCATTAGGAATACGCCCCTTCCTGTGCCGGATCCCCACTGGAAGCCAATTACACAGCGGTCTGGGGCGGTATCGAAGCCTGTACATAAGGCTTCAAATGCGCCTGTTCGGGATAGCTCAAAACGCACTGTGACAGGCAAGCAACATACTGTGCAACGGGGTGACACGCTTTATGCTTTATCAAAACGTTACAAAGTGCCTGTAAGGGCTTTGATTTCTAACAATAATCTTCGCGCACCATACCGCCTGAAAGTGGGGCAAAGGTTGCACGTGCCTGTGCCGCGTGTGCATAGGGTTAAAAAAGGCGAAACAAGTTACGGAATTTCCCGCCAATATGGGGTGACAGTTTCAGCCCTGATGAAGATCAATGATATCAAGCCTCCGTATCGGCTTTCTGTGGGGCAAAACCTCCGGTTACCCGGTGGGGCTGGCGCTAAAACAGCTGATAGAAGAACGGCTTCAAAACGCGCTATTGCCTCTAATTCGGTAAGCCGGGCAAATAAACAATCCAAATGGGCGAAGCAAAAAAAGCCAGGCAGGGTCACCGCGCTTCCAAAACCCCCGCCAAGAAGCCGGGCAGGGTTTCAGTGGCCGGTATCTGGTAAATTGGCCTCACGGTTCGGCCCTCGTGAAGGCGGCCTGCATAATGACGGCATCAATATTATCGCCCCGAAAGGGACCGCAGTGAAGGTTGCTGATGCGGGCGTTGTTGTGTATGCGTCGAATGCGCTTGAGGGTTACGGTAATTTACTGTTGGTAAAACATGCTGGCGGCTGGATTACGGCCTATGCGCATGCCGAGCGATTGCTTGTGCGCCCCGGACAAAAGCTTAAACGCGGGGCTGTGGTTGCGCGAGTTGGCTCTACAGGCGGAGTTGCCTCACCGCAGTTACATTTTGAAATTAGAAAAGGCCGACAAGCCCTTGATCCATTAAGATATTTGCCTACCTTGCGCGCGCAATCCAGCCGATAAAACCTTTGGGGCTGTACCAGATAACTAAATCAAATTACCCTTAACCCATTGTCTTAGCTGTTTTAATTGATCTGATGGATCACTGTTATTAAAACGCCACTCACATTCCTTCAAAAATAGCCCAAAATGCGCTTTGGGAACACCATTAAATCTTCTCATATGCCGCTTGGCCTGATTCCAAAAGTTCTCAATGCCATTGATATGGTTATGCCGGTCTGCAAACAGTTTTGAGTGATTGATGCGAAAGTGTTTAAACTCACTGACATCCAGCACATTATACCCGCGCCAGCAATCAGAATAGACGATACTATCCGGTATTACCTTGCGTTCAATGATCGGGATCAATGTCGCTGAGGAAGCATCAGGAATGATCTTCGTGTAGACCTTTCCTCCCCGCTTCAGCAGGCCGAACACAGGCACTTTGCCCGCAGCCCCTCGACCGCGTTTACCTTTGCGCCTGCCACCAAAGTAGCTTTCGTCAACTTCAATCTCACCGGCAAAAGCTTCATCGCTTTCAGTCTCCAAATGATATGTGATGATTTCACGCAGACGGTGAAAATAGTAGGCGCTCGTTTTGACGTTAACACCCACAAGAGCAGAGGTGCATCTGGCGGTCGTCCCTGCAACAAAATGCTCAATCAAACGATCTTGCTTATACTGACTTAATCGCGACTTTCTCATACTGACCATTATAACACCTTTTAGGCGTTATCTGGTACAGCCCCAAGGAAATATTGTGATTGCCGGTATTTTTACCGACTATTTGTCTGAGAAAGGAATCGCGTTCGGTGAGCATTCAGATAAATTGAAATCGATGTTGCTCAGGTGCTAGTTTTGTTGTTGTTCTATGCTGAACCAGGTGTGTCTTATACGCGAGCCTTAGGATCATTCTCCAAAAGCCAATTGTAAGCTGTTTGTCGGGCTTGTTCTTATAGGTATTGTTTCCTATAGGTTGGTGCAACGCCAAACATAGCCGGGGGCCCAAGTGAACAGCGAGCAACTTAAGAAATTAGAAAGAGACCTTTGGTCTGCAGCCGACAACTTACGGGCCAATACTGACCTAAAGTCTTCTGAGTATGCCACCCC